>BPHE01000011.1 GCA_026003395.1 Vicingaceae bacterium | reverse complement strand
ATGCCGTCGTATCTTGCCAAGTTGGACGAAGCTTCGGCTGTAGTTAAAATATAATATGCGGGTACCAAATAATCAAACCATTCAAAATTCACTTCTTCAACAATTCCCCCACTGCTTTTCCAGGCATCAATTACGTTTAAATAATTTTGTTTTACTTCTTCATTTAAAGCATCCAGTTCGAGCAATTGAGGAATCCACAACAGTTTTTTTGCGGGCGTATTATCGCCGGGCATAAAATTGCCGACGGCTCTGTTAGAAACAGTAGCATCAAAGTCATCCGGACCACTTATTGTTTCCAGTATCAAAGCGGCGTCATCAATAGAATGACAAATCGGGCCAATTTGGTCAAACGAAGAGGCGTAAGCAATCAAGCCCCAACGGGAAACACGGCCATATGTGGGTTTGACACCAACTAAACCACAAAAAGAAGCGGGTTGGCGAATGGAACCTCCCGTATCACTCCCCAAGGAAGCATGACACATACCGGCAGCTACGGCCGCAGCACTTCCTCCGGACGATCCTCCCGGAGTTTTGTCAGGGTTTAACGGGTTGCGTATTTTCCCATAATAAGAAGTTTCAGATGAACTGCCCATGGCAAATTCATCACATCCGGTACGACCAATAATAATGGCGTCTTCATTTAATAATCGCTCTACAACCGTGGCAGAAAAAAGTGATTCGAAATTTTCGAGCATTTTCGAAGAAGCCGAAACTTTGTGGTCCTTATAGCAAATATTGTCCTTAATGGCAATAACCAAACCGGCCAATTTCCCGGCAGTCCCGTTGCTTATTTTTCTATCGATTTCTTCGGATCGTGCCAATGCCTCTTCCTCAAATACTTCTATAAAAGCATTGATCGTGGGGTTTTTTTGATGAATAACACTAAGGAAATTTTCGACGGTTTTTTTTACCGATTGTTTATGAATTAAATCCTTGTTTCTTAAAAAACCTTTTGAATGCATACCGGAATTATTTTTCGGTATTATCTTTTGATGAACCATTCTCTTCATCTTTGCCACTGGCGGCATCTTTAAAATCTTTGATGCCTTTGCCGATTCCTTTCATCAGTTCAGGAATACGTTTTGCTCCAAACAACAATACAATGATCAAAATGATGATTAAAATTTGATTTGGACCAATGACACCGTTTAAAATTGAAAACATATGTTTATAATTTAGTTGCAAAAAAACGTATTTTTTTGAATTTTATTGAGATTGACAATAGGATATTTTCTTAAAAATGCAAAATAAAGTGCTGTTTTTTTAATCTTAGAAATTTATAAATAAACTATCACATGGAATTTATGGCAGACAGGAATGCTGCCGTGTATTGATGATTTTTCTTTATGTGTTATCATTAAAAAAAATCAATTTTCTTGTATTCAAATCCAATATTGTTATTTTTGGCAAAAAATTTAAAAGTATGTTTCCTGCAAATGAATTTAGAAAATATGCGGTTCGTCATCGTGGAATCAGTTCAACAGTGTTGGACGATTATATGAAAGTGCATAACGATTACATCTCGCCAACGATTATTGAAGAGCGTCAGCTTAATGTGGCTTCTATGGATGTATTTTCCCGTTTGATGATGGACAGAATTATCTTTTTGGGTGTTCCGATCAATGACTATGTAGCCAATATTGTGGAAGCGCAATTGTTATTTTTAGAATCAGTGGATCCCAAGAAGGACATTCAAATTTACATCAATTCCCCCGGAGGTTCAGTATATGCGGGTTTAGGGATATACGACACCATGCTTTATATTCAACCACATGTAGCCACCATTTGCACGGGTATTGCTGCTTCAATGGCTGCCGTGTTGATGTGTGCCGGAAAAAAAGGCAAACGTAGTGCCTTGAAACATTCGCGTATTATGATTCACCAACCTTTGGGTGGAGCTGAAGGACAAGCGTCCGATATTGAAATTACGGCACGAGAAATTTTAAAATTGAAAAAAGAACTATATGAAATTATCTCGTTGCATTCAGGTCAACCTTATGAAAAAATAGAAAAAGACAGTGACCGTGATTATTGGATGACGGCAGCAGAAGCCAAAGAATATGGCATGATTGACGAAGTGCTTGAAAGAAGCAAAGAATTATAATCCGGGCAAATACAATCGTCGGGTATCTTAATAACTACTATAGAAAAACCGGTTCATCCGGTTTTTCTTATTTTTCAAAACTACTTCAAGAGAATTGGACATTCATCATGAGAGTGCCTGTCCGTTTAAAAGAAAAAGCAAAACAATCATTTAGGGGTGATTTAATGAAATAAAGATTAAAATTTTCAAAATTATTCCCTAATTTCGCAGCCAAATTAAAAAACAAAATTCTATGTCTCAACTTATAGGAAAAGTAGTACAAGTAATCGGGCCGGTCGTCGATGTTCGCTTTGATGTTGCCGGCGATCATCAATTGCCCAATATTTTGGATGCTTTGGAAATTACCAAACAAGACGGAACACGCTTGGTGTTGGAATGTCAACAACACATAGGAGAAGACACCGTAAGAACAATTTCCATGGATTCGACCGATGGTCTTACACGCGGAATGGAGGTAGTGGCTACCGGTTCGCCCATCAAAATGCCGATAGGAGATCAGATACGCGGGCGTGTGTTTAATGTAGTAGGAGATGATATCGACGGAATCAAACACATAGACAAATCAAAAGGTTTGCCTATTCACCGCGATGCTCCGAAATTTGAAGATCTTTCCACCTCCACCGAAGTACTTTATACCGGTATAAAAGTAATTGATTTGATAGAGCCATATGCCAAAGGAGGTAAAATCGGATTATTTGGAGGTGCCGGTGTAGGGAAAACCGTTTTGATACAGGAGTTGATTAATAATATTGCCAAAGGTCACGGTGGATTGTCTGTATTTGCCGGGGTAGGTGAAAGAACCCGTGAAGGAAATGACTTGTTGAGAGAAATGATCGAAGCCGGCATCATCCGTTATGGAGAAAAATTTATGGAATCATTGCACAAAGGAGGATGGGATTTGACGGCTGTCGATCTGAATGAGTTGAAAGAATCAAAAGCTACCTTTGTGTTTGGACAGATGAATGAACCTCCCGGAGCACGTGCAAGGGTTGCATTGTCGGGATTGACACTTGCCGAGTACTATCGTGATGGCGAAGGGAGTGGCAAAGGACGTGACATATTGTTCTTTATTGACAATATTTTCCGTTTCACCCAGGCCGGTTCCGAGGTGTCGGCATTGTTGGGCCGTATGCCTTCGGCAGTAGGGTATCAACCAACCCTGGCCACTGAGATGGGTGCCATGCAAGAAAGAATCACTTCAACCAAACACGGGTCAATTACATCTGTTCAAGCTGTGTATGTGCCGGCAGATGACTTGACAGACCCCGCTCCCGCCACCACTTTTGCCCACCTGGATGCCACCACCGTATTGTCGCGTAAAATAGCCGAGTTGGGGATCTATCCTGCCGTTGACCCTCTTGATTCAACTTCCAGAATTTTGACTCCCGAAATAGTGGGTGAAGAACACTACCGCTGTGCGCAACGTGTTAAAGAAACCTTGCAACGTTACAAGGAATTGCAGGATATTATTGCAATCCTTGGTATGGATGAATTATCAGAAGAAGATAAATTGATTGTACACAGAGCGAGAAGAGTACAAAGATTCTTGTCACAGCCCTTCCATGTAGCCGAACAATTTACAGGAATTCCCGGTGTATTTGTAGATATTAAAGATACCATCCGTGGATTCAACATGATTTTGGACGGTGAAATGGACAAATATCCTGAAGCCGCCTTTAACCTTAAAGGTACTATTGAAGATGTAATCGAGGCAGGAGAGAAAATGTTAAAAGAATTATAATTATGATGACCATTGAAATCATCAGTCCCGAAGAGATAATATATTCCGGAGAAATCGTTGCGGCAACATTCCCGGGTAAAGAAGGATCATTCGGAGTGTTGAAAAATCACGCACCTTTGATTTCCACATTGAAAAAAGGAAAGATAGAAGTTACTGATGTGCACGGAAAAAAATCACAATATGACGTAAACGGTGGTGTGGTTGAGGTCAACGGTAATAAAATAATTGTTTTGGTACAATAAACTGATTCAACTGAAAGATCGAAAAAGAAGCCCGGCACTATGCCGGGTTTTTTATTTTATACTTTCAAAATATTCTTTGGTAAAAAAAGGAGATAATTTATGATAAAATTCAATGATATGATTATACTTTTTATTTAATATGGGATAATTTTTTACCGCATTCATCATATCCATTTTATCTTCTAAAAAAATAAAACTGAAAGTAGCCACGTCTTCAGGGAGACATGTGCTCCCATATTCGCATAAAAAACCTTTCTTAAAATAACTTGTATCCGGTTTAGAGCTTATTTTATTGATTTTTATGGCAATTTTCCCACTTTTAGTCAGGTATTTTGTCGAACCATTGAAACTTTTCCATTGTTTTACATTAAATATTTTGTAATATTTCCAGAATAAAATGTGAAGAAATTCATGATGGAAATCTATTTCAAGTTTTTGTAAAGCATTTATTTCATTAAATGTTTTTTTGTCAAAAGTTAAATACAAAATATCTTTATGATTAGTAGCCGAGTAAGGCAAGTTGTATAAAGTAAAATACTCCCATACATAAATTTTTCTCAAATGGTGTTTTAAAAATTCGTGAGGATACTTTTTCATTATTTTTTCAAGAGTGTTTAATATAACCGAACGGTCAGAATCATTTATAGGAGTTGGAAAAATTTTATTTTTCCATGTTTTTGGGATTTCGCAATTTTCTGTATTAAAACAAATTTCAATATCTAATACAACATCATGACATGGATAAAGAAATTTTGTCAGCGAAAAACAAAAAAAATAAAATATATACTTGGCAATTTTGTAAATCATAACATTTAATCCTTGTATGATCCATATTGCTTAAAGCCAAAAATATAAAATTTTAGTTAACCGATATGAAAATTTTAAGTTACATATCTGTTTTAAAGAGTAAAATCAAATTGTGGATTAAATAAAATCATTTTAAATGGATAAGAATTTTTGGAAAATCTTTCTTAAATTTGCATACGATAAAATGGTCCTGTGGCCGAGTGGTTAGGCAGAGGTCTGCAAAACCTTTTACAGCGGTTCGAATCCGCTCGGGACCTCAAAAATTTACCCCACATGCGTGGGGTTTTTTATTTATTAAATCTTCCAATAAAAATCGAAACAATTATCTAATCAGGTTAACACTACCGATATATTCATGATAGTGGTATTTGAAATCTTTTACCCAGATTTTATAGGTATATACACCGGTTGGAGCAGGTTCTCCATTGACAAAACCATCCCAACCATTGGAGATACTATTGGATTCAAAAATTAGTTCTCCCCAACGATTGAAAATATACATGTGGAATTCTTCTATTTCTTCACCTTTGGCAAAGAATATGTCGTTTCTTCCATCGTTATCCGGTGTAAAGGCATTGGGAATGTATAGCGTGAATTCCGGTAAAATTTCAAGAGGTTTAGTTAAAAATGAGGTACAACCATAGTTATTTTTGGCATATAAGGTCACATTATATACGCCCTTGTTTTCATAGACATGTACAGGATTTTCAATATTGGTCAAAGTATTACCATCTCCAAAATCCCAAAGAAGATGGTCTGCATGTTCAATTGTAGACAAAAATTCCACTTTGGGGTCAAAAATGCTGATTTCATTGGGGTAATATACAAAATCGACTACAGGGTTTGGTCTGACCAGTGCCCAAAACTGGGCAGAATCACTATTCCGACATCCTTTGTTGTCTGTTACATAGCACCAAACGGTATACATTCCGGATTGAGTCACGGTGAAATAATCCAATGTGTCTGTAGAATAAAGTTGGTTGGAAACATACCATTCTACTTTGCCTAAATTTGGCCATGGTGAAATGTTTTTGAGCATAAAGGTAATGTCTCCACAAGCCTCTTTGCTTTGAGATGCAATATTGATTTCAGGTAGAGGATTCACTTTAATGTAGATTGAATCTTTTTTTTGATTTGAGCATTGATCTGTGAGAAGTAAATAAATCCATTGACTGTTGCCGGGATAAATTACAATGGGATTTCCCGTGAAATTCCCATTATCTGACTGCCATGCATACCAATAATTCCCTACAGAATTGTGTAAAACAGCAGTCAATATAACCGAATCATTCAAACAAATTTCATTTTTGCCTGTTATATCGATACCGACATTTTGAATATCATTGACAAAAATTTTGTAATAAGCCGTATCACCGGCACAACCGTTTGCATCTGTAATTGTAGCGAAAAATTGGGTTGATTGTAACGGGCTTATGTTTAAACTATTTCCGGCATATCCATTTGACCAAAGTATGTTGTAAGGCATTGTTCCTCCCGTTCCATTGGCCGATAAAGTAATGTTTTGTCCCGGACAAATAGTGTCATTGTAAGGATAAGCATAAATTTGAAGGGGATCAGGGTGTTGTATACTGACTTGTAATTGAGTGGTACAATGATTACTATCGGTAATGGTTACGGTGTAGTTTCCTGCCGGCACGTTTTGCAGTTGGTTGGTATTTTGAATGGGATTGGTATTCCATAGATATGAGTAGGGAGGAGTACCACCCGTAGCATTAACTAATGCAGCGCCATTTGAGTATCCAAAACAAGAAGCATTGGAAATTTGAGAAATTTGCCCATTCAATGGAGAGGGCTCTGTAATCGTTATGGTGTCTGAGACAGAGCAATTATTGGCATCGGTAATGGTGATAATATAACTTCCGGCATTTAATGAAGATGCAAAATTTGAATTTTGAACAGGGGAAGTATTCCATTGATATTGATAAGGTCCTACTCCACCTGAAGCATGGGTTGCTATCCATCCATCGTTACCACCAAAACATTTTACGTGTTGCATGGAATCTAAATTGACAGAAAGTGCCGGGGGTTGGTTAATGGTAAAATTGAAAGTTTTTTGGCAGCCGTTGTTGTCATGGACCGTCACAGAATAGTTCCCGGCCTGTAGATTGCCGATATTATTGCCGGATTGCGGAGGTGTTGTATTCCATTGATAAGTATATGGTGGAGTTCCTCCGGATGTAGAAATAGTGGCACTTCCGTCATTTCCGCCGAAACAATTTACATCAGAAGTAAAAACGTTTGCTGAAATATCGGAAGGTTGCGTAATTGAAAAACTTTGAGTGATAATACAGCCATTGGCATCTTTAACCGAATATGTATAATTTCCGGCAGAAAGGTTGTTGAATTGATTATTGCCTGAATAATTGCCTGTTCCCAAAGCATATTGATAAGGAGGCGTGCCTCCGGAAACAGCTATTTGAGCCCATCCTGTATTGCTTCCATAACAAAGCGCTGCTGTAGTATTTGCATTGGCTATTAATGGATCGGGTTGCGTAATGACAACCGTGTCAGATTTAGTGCAACCCTGGTTGGTCGTAACGGTTACCCAATAAGTGCCGGCAGGAAGTCCATTTATTCCGGCCGAAGTAGCTCCCGTGCTCCACAGGTAAGTATATGGTGGTTGGCCACCATTAACCTGAGCAAAAGCTGATCCATTTGATCCACCATGACAAGAAACATTGGTGGATATTATATTGATATTACCCGGTGAAGCTCCTTGATTTACAGTGGCTTGTTGTGTATAGCTGCATCCGGATGCATCGGTTACCGTAACGGTATATGTTCCTGCTTGTAAACCATATGCTGTCGGACCGCTGTTTGAACCCTGATTTGACCATTGGTAAGTAAAAGGGGCAGACCCTCCCGTAACAATGGCTGTGGCTGTACCGTTTGAAGCACCGCAATTGGCAGGGGTAGTTGTTGTTTGCACTTGAAATCCTTTGACATAAAGGCAAAATGAAAATGTTTGCGTACCATTAAAAGGGCAGGCATTGTCTTTGACGGTTACAGTGAAACAATAGGGTTGGTTGGAAATTTGATTATACGAGGGAGTCCAAGAAAATGTACCTGTTGGGTTGGGGTTATTGTTTACTGTGAAAGTTGCTCCGGTTATCCCATTGTTCCATGTCATGGTGACTATTTGATTGGCATCCGGGTCAAAAGATGGAATTTGAAAGGTATTTAAAATACCGGCACAGATTGTATCGGTAAATTTTCCGGCACCATTTATTCCAAGCAATGTTGGGTTGGTATTATTGCAGTTAACACTCCGTATTTGTATATCCCGTTGTACCCGTCCTTTTAATTTCCCATCTTTCCATTCTTCGACTCTAACCGCAACTACGGTTACGATTTGCATTGTGGGAGACATACAGATATCACCGGTAACAGGGTTGATGGTTACAGGAGGATTGGAAGGAAGAGGTTGCTGTGCTGTATAAGGGTTAATATATGTGACGGTTGTATTTGGACCGGTTTGAGGAGCAACCAAAGAATAAACCAAAGAATCATTATCAGGATCGTTGGCACCGTGGTTAAAACAGGTGGTTTGTCCCACACAAGGATATGACAATGGAGGGTTTGAAAATTGTGGAGAATTGTTGCATGGGAAATCCAAATTATTTACCATGGCACTTACATAGATAGATTGCCCTCCGGGATTTTGGATGGTGTTAATGGCATTGTTTCTGCAACATAATGTATAAGAAAATGTCCAATCATTGCAAAACATGGGTAGCGTAACAACACCTGTGTATTTGTATTCCTGCACACCGGGATAATTGCCCCCATTACAGGTTGTCGTTAAAGAATTACAAATCTGGGAAATTTCTATGCCTGTCCCCGGAACCTTATTTAACGTGATGTTGAAGTTTTGATTACATGAAGCAGAATTCACATTAAGATTTATGCTGTTGGGGGCATTTGCACCCGCACAATCTCTATAGAAGGCCACAGTAATCTGATATTGATTATTGCCCAAACAAGTATATGTTATATCACTGCCTTGTGCATGTGAAGCTAGAAGATATTCAGATTTTATAAAAGCGACACAAGTAAAATAAAATAGAAATAATATATAATCTTGCTTTCATAAAATTTTGTTTTATTAGTTTATACGAAATAAAATTTTGTATTGTTTCATAATGAAAAATAAAATTTTAAACAAAGACAAAGGCGTTTTAACAAATATTCATTGATTAAGAGGAAAACATAAAAAAGTTTGTTATTTTCGCGTAATGCAAAAAATAAATTTTTATGAGCAAGTATAAAGTTATTAGTTCCAACGGATTTTACCGGTGTTGCCGATGCAGCTGTGGACCATGCAGTGAAAATTGCAAGAAAATTTAACGGAGAAGTTTTTTTGTTGCATATTGTTGGTTCACAAAAAGAGGTTGAAAAAATATCTCCAAAGTTGGATGCATTGGCTCAAGAATATCAAAAAAAATACAATATCAACATACATCCGATAATAAGAATCGGTAATATCTTTGATGATATTGGAGATGTGGCTGCCGAAATTAATGCCAGGTTGATAGTGATGGGCACACACGGAATGAGAGGAATTCAGTATATTGTTGGATCGAATGCCTTAAGGGTTATTACTCACTCAAAGGTGCCTTTTGTGGTGGTTCAAGAGAAAAAGTATCAGGGAGATTACAAGCATATTATTACCCCAATCGATTATTCGGAAGAAACAAAACAAAAATTGACTATTGTATCAAATATGGCAAAGCATTTCAACGCGAAGGTGCATATAGTCATTCCCAAAGAAGACGATGAATTTCTCCAATCAAAATTAAATCTGGATTTGGCTTTTGCCAAAAATTACCTTGAAGAAAAAGGAGTTGAATACGATATTCAATATGCCGAAGACGATATCAAATTTGCAAAATATGTTATTCGTTATGCTGCTAAATTTGAGAATAGTTTGATTGCCATTATCAGTTCCCCCGATCAAATGTTTGTACCCGGTGTTTTAGGTGGTGGAGATGAGCAAATGATCATCGCCAATGATCCAATGATTCCGGTATTGATTATGAACCCAACCCAGGAGTTTTTGGCTACAAGCGTATTATTTTCATAAATTTATCATATGCCAAATTTAAAGATAGACCCAACTTATAAATCTCCATTGATTATTGCCGACGAAGAAAAGGGATTAATTGAGATTAAAGGGCGGTCATTACCCGAAAATGTATCCCAGGTTTACGAACCTTTATTTCAATGGATTCAAGAATATATTAAAAATCCCAGATCTACAACCACACTGAATATTCAATTGGAATATTTCAATACGAGTACTTCCAAAGCATTGATGGAGATTTTCAATCAATTGTCAATTTTGAAACAAAAAGGATTGGATATAAAAATTAATTGGTATTACGAAGAAGATGATCCGGACATGGAAGAACAAGGAGAAATGTTCGGAAAATTAACCAAGCTCCCAATAGAAATGATTTCTGTTAAGGAGTTTATTTTTGATTTCTATCATAATAAGGATGATCAATAATTATTTATTTAGCGTTAAAAAACAATTTGAATATTATCGATCCCTTGGTGAAAAAACGATTCGTCAATTAGAAGAAAAAGATTTATTTTGGCAATATAACTCTGATTCTAATTCCATAGCCATTATAGTGAATCACCTATGGGGAAATATGTTATCAAGATGGACAGATTTTTTAACAAGTGATGGTGAAAAAGTATGGAGAAAAAGAGACAATGAATTTGAACCCGTTATTAAATCAAAAGATGAGTTATTGAACAAATGGAATGAGGGATGGGAATGTCTGTTTGATGCCTTAGAGAGTATAAATGAAAGTAATTTTTATACAAAGGTTTATATCAGAAATCAAGAACATACTATCATTGAAGCAATTAACAGGCAGTTGACGCATTATGCTTATCATATTGGGCAAATAGTTTATATTGGCAAAATAATCAAAGGTCAACAATGGGAAAGTTTGTCTATTCCTAAGGGAAAATCGGATGAATTTAATAAACAAAAATTTTCTAAAGGAAAACACAAAGGTTTTTTCACAGATGATTTACGATAATTGAAAAACATTTAAAAAGGTTGCCGGGAACAATTTATTGTTGAAGAGGTTTATTTTCTGAAATTCTTTTCTTCTCTTTAAGGGTTTTGGCCGATTCCAGCATTTTTTCAACATCTTTTAAGGTATATTCCTCGAGCTCTAAACTTTTGATTTCTACAATGTAGCCATCGATGGTGTCGAAATAGAAAAAGTGATAGAGAGGTTTAATGTCAGTATTTTTAATGGTTTTTTTGTAAATAATGGAATTTGGGGTTTCTGCAATAATTTCATTGGTAAAAACAAGATCTTCTTTCAGGTCTTTCTTCAAGAGCTCCATGTTTCCTTCGCCTGATTGTATGGAAATGCCGTAATTTCTCCCTACTCTTATTTCCAAAGCGCCCCAATTGGTTTCATTAAGTTCAGGCAGTCCAATGGTAGTATCAGGGATTTGAATGGTGGCTAAAAATCCATAAGGTGAAAGATCCACAATCATGTGGTGAGGCAGTAGCGAATCTCCGGTTTGGTCACTGTTGCTGGTTGTTTTATCGTCGCCACAACTAAATAGCAACAATCCGGAAATGAGAAAAAGTATGTGTAATATCTTGACAGAGTGAATCATAGTAAATTTTGGCAAATATAAAACTTGTTTTTAAAAATTTCAGAATTTATTCACGAATAAATTTAATTCCTAACATGACTTCATGTGTTCCTGTAGAATAATTTCTAATGTTTGATACAGGATAATCATAGGAATATCCAAATAAAAAAGTTTTTCTAACCCAAAAGCCCAGGTATGCTGCAATGGCGTCTTGATATCGATAAGAAGCACCTATCCAGTATTCTTTTTTATATATAAACCGCATAGATGGTTCCCATTGTAATTCCACAGGTTCGACATATTTCAACAATAGATTTGGCTCAATGGAAAAATCATCAGACAAATCCCAAAGATATCCAACTATACTATAAAAATGGCGTTCGAGCCGGCCTGTGGGATTGGGCCCATCTTTAAAAAATTTAATTTTATTGCGAATGATTTGAGGTGCTGAAATTCCTAAATAAAATTTATTTTGATGATGCAACAAAAGACCTGATCCGATGTCGGGAACAACAGTTGCTTGAACACCATTGGTAATCAATGGGTCATTTTCATCACGCAGAGTAATTTTAGATCCGTCTATCATAAACTGCAAAATGCCCGCCTGGGCAGAAAAAATAAGCCGCCAATCTCCGGATAACTTTAAAGCATAATTGTAAGATGTTTGAATGCCTGACCGTCTTGTTGGCCCGGTAAAGTCGGTAAACAACAATAATCCAAACCCCATGTTTTGTTTCTTATTGGGTCCATAAATGCTTAACGTGTATGTTCTTGGACCATCGGTTATTCTTTCCCATTGATAGCGATGATTGGATCGTGCTTCCCAATATGGTTCAATCAAAGAAAATCCCGAATGAATGGCATATTTGTTAAACATGAATTGAGAATATTGAGGTAATTGCTGAGCCATCACAATATTCAATATACCGGCAAATAGAATTGATATTTTCAACCAAAGTTTCATTGTACAAAGTTATCTGACAATTGTAATTGGACCGGTATAAACTCCGGCGCCATCTTCGTTTAAATTTATAATATAATAATATGTTCCCACAGGTAGTGGTTTACCTTTATACGTGCCATCCCAATTGTTTTGATATGGCTGGGCTCTGAATAAAAGTTCTCCCCAACGGTTGTAAATTTCCACAATATTATTTGGATATTCATGAATATTGTCAATGATCCAAACATCATTTTTTCCGTCTCCGTTAGGTGAAATGCCGTCGGGAAAAACAATTTTAGGAATAATTTTTACTTTCACCGAATCAATATTTGAACAACCATACATATCGGTGACTGTCACATAGTACATTATATCCTGTTCGGGAGTCGAAATAACAACGGGCCCATTATTGGTGTTAAGCCATTGGTCTGGACTCCAGACATAAGAAATTCCGGTTCCTGATGCAGTTGCCTGAATTGTAGTGCTGTTTCCTGCAATGACGTTTTTGTCGGGACCGGCATCCACCCATGGCAAGGGTCTAATGTTTACACAAACCGTATCTGTATCCTTACATAGGCCGTTTTCGGCAATAAGAGCAAAACAGTGATATCCGGCTCCTACCGGGGAAACGTTTAATGTGTCATTGTTATGGATGGGTACAAATCCAGGTAAACTATACCAGGCAAAAACGGTTGCATTCAAGGTACTGGCCACAAAAATTGCAGGACCTTGACCATCGCAGTAGGCAGTATCCCGGCCTGCGTCAGCAATGACATCCAATAATGTGCCTACCTGAATTTGTGAAGTAATGGTGCAGCCCGATGCATCTGTTACCGTTATTTGATAGGTCGATCGGCATAGGTTTGTGGCAGTATTTCCATTTGTTCCGTTACTCCAAGTTATTTGATATGGAGCTGTGCCACCTGACACAAAAACAGTGGCAGAACCATCGCATATACTGCTGCAAGATGTGGGTTGTATTTGAACGCTGTCGATAGATAGATTGCCGGGTGATGTAATGTTTACATTGCCACTAACCTGACAACCATTATTGTCGGTGACGGTCACCGAATAATTTCCGGCACAAAGGTTTGTTGCAGTTGGTGTAGTTTGATTTTGCGGGTCATTCCATTGATATGTATATCCCGGAGTACCGCCGCTTACTGTTGCTGTGGCTGTTCCGTCACAATTGCCTCCACAGCTTACAGTCGTGGATGACACTTGTAAGATTAATTGATCAGGTGCTTTGATGGTGTCGCTTTGAATAGTTTTACAACCATTGGCATCGGTCACTGTGATTGTATATATACCGGGGCATAGATTATTTGCGGTATTACTGTTGATGGCTCCCGGATTCCATTGATAGGTAAACGGACCATTACCCGAAATTACATTGGCAGTAAGAGAACCATTACAATCGCCATAACATAAAACGTCGTTTTTGGAAATAGTAATTTGCGGTCCATTGCTGTTGCCAAGCGGGAATGTGAAATTTGCATTACAACCTTTACTGTCTGTGATGGTAACGGTGTAGATTCCGGAGCATAAATTTATCAAGTTTTGTGCATTACTGCCATTAGACCAAGAGTAAGTATAAGGAGGTGTTCCTCCGGAAGGATTTAAAGTAATAGATCCATTGCATTGTCCGCATAAAGGATTATTTAAAGTGGCATTGGATAAAATTGGATTGGGAGCCGTAAGAGATATGTTGGCTGAGGCAGTGCACCCGTTGGCATCGGTAACGGTAACTGAATAATTGCCGGCACAAAGGTTATTGACAGGATTGCCTGTTTGACCATTAGACCATGTGTAGGTGTATGGTGGTGTTCCTCCGGTTACATTGGCTAAAATGCTGCCATTACAACTGTTGTAACAATTCAAAGAATTGTTGACAGAGAGTGTGACACTAAGAGGTTGTGGCGAAACTAAATTGACCGAAGCATTTCCGGAACATCCGTTTTGGTCGGTAACTTGTACCGTATATGTTCCACCACACAGATTGTTGGCTGTTTGTGAAGTTTGTCCACCGGGATTCCAGGAATAGCTGTAAGATGGAACGCCTCCTGAAGCAGAAGCAGTTGCCCATCCATCGCAATTACCTGCACAAGAGGGGGATTGATAATTGTTGATTGAAACTTGCAATTGATTGGTGTTGATGGTAACGGTGTCATAAGTAATACATCCATTAATATCGGTTACTTGAAGAATATAAGATCCCGCACAAAGATTAGTGACGCTAGAAGATGTATAACCTCCCGGGGTCCATAAATAGGCGAATGGTCCATTTCCTGTTACTGTAGCTGTTGCAGTACCATTGCAAGAGTTAAAACAGGTTTCATCAGTTTTAGAAATGCTTACCTGAGGTCCGTTTTGACTGTTTAAATAATAAGTAAAATTATAACTGCAGCCGGTTGCTTGGTCTGTTATGGTGACCGTATAAATACCTGCACACAAGTTGGCAATACTTGAAGAAGTTTGACCTGTGTTCCAGGAATAGGCATAGGGGCCGGTTCCGCCTTGAGGGTTCAAACTGATAGATCCATTGCATTGTCCACACAATGGTTGATTTAGTGTAGCATTATCATTGATCGAACCGGGAGAATTTAAATTTATAGATGCCGAGGTGGAACAGCCATTAGCGTCGGTTATGGTTACACTGTAAGATCCTGCACAAAGATTATTGATTGTTGATGTGGTTAGTCCGTTGTTCCATAAATAGATATAGGGACCGGTTCCGCCTGTTACATTGGCCGTGATACTTCCATTGCAGATTCCCGGACAGGAAGGGTTGGTTGAATTTAAGGTTACTTGCAAAGGTGCAGGTCCGGCTATATTTGTACTGCTTGTTTGTATACAACCATTTGCGTCGGTGACAGTGAGTGTGTATGTTCCCTGACAAAGATTAACGGCGGGATTTGTTGTAATATTACCCGGACTCCAATTAAAGGAATACGGACCCGTTCCTCCTGAAACCACAGCTGTGGCAGTGCCATTACATGTATTGTCGCAAGAAGTGGGATTTGTGGAGATGTTAATATTCATGGGTGCAGGTTGGGTTAATGTGTAATTGAAAGTATCGATACAACCTTTTAAATCAGATAAAATTAACGTATAACTGCCGGCGCACAAATTAGATATACTTGAGGTAGTCATATTTCCCGGCATCCACAAGAAAGAATATCCTCCATTTCCTCCCGATGGATTAGCAGTAATACTGCCGTTACAATCTCCATTACAAAGTGGATTTGTTGCAGAGAAAGATGACGACAATGGATTTGGACCGGAAATACTAACCGTGTCAACACTTATACATCCATTATTGTCTTGGACGACAACACTGTATGTTCCGGCACACTGATTAAAAATTGTGTCATTGGTAGAAAGACCTGGGTTGTTCCATACAATGTTGAAAGGAGGAGTGCCTCCGGAAATTAGAACCCAAGCTGTGCCGTCGCAAGTGCCATAGCATGAAACACTATCGGCATAAGCATTGATTAATGGTCCGTTTGATTGGTTAATTGTAATGATAAAGTTTTGAGAACAACCAATATTGTCTGTAACAGTTAAAGTATAAGATCCCGGACATAGGTTATTTTGACTGTTACCATTTGTGCCGATAGGCGACCAATAATAACTATATGGAGGGCCGTTACCTCCTGCGGCGTTGACAACGGCACTGCCATTACATTGACCACATGCAGCGGATGTGATATTTGACGTGATAGTTATGGGATTTCCATCGCCTATATTAATATTGGCAGTTGCCGTACAACCATTGGCATCGGTTACAGTGACTGTATAAACTCCGGCACATAGACCTGTGGCTGTTTGGCCGGTAGAACCGTTAGACCATTGATAATTATACGGAGGTGTACCTCCAATCGGTGTGGCTGTGGCAGATCCATTACAACCTCCAGAACAACTTACATTGGTTGCATTCATTTGAATGGTTAAACTATTGGGTTGGGTTAACGAAGCCGAAGCAGATGCAACGCAACCATTGGCATCGGTCACGGTAAGTGTATAATTCCCTGCACATAATCCGGATAAAGAAGGAGAAGTTGAACCATTATTCCAGTTGTAAGAATAAGGGGGTGTGCCGCCTGAAACTGATGGAATTATACTGCCATCGCAATTTCCATTACAAGAAATTGGGCTTGTCGTTAAATTAATTTGAATAGGTTGTGGTTGTCCAATGGTAAATGTTTGGGTGGTGATACAACCGGAACCGTCGGTTACCTGAATGGTATATTGGCCGGCACATAAACCGCTTACAGAAGGAGTAGTATAGTTGCCGGGTGTCCATAAATAAGAGAAAGGTCCATTGCCGCTGTTAATGGTAACGGAAGCACTTCCGTTACAAACACCATTACAAGATGCATTATTGGTATTGATTGATATGGAAGGTCCGTTGTTGTTACTTATTGCAACCAAAAATGTGTCTTTACAACCATTGGCGTCAGTAATAGTTACAGAATATGTTCCGGCGCATAGTGCATTGACAGAAGAAGTGGTGGCTCCAAAATTCCAATTATAACTATAAGGTGAAGTGCCTCCGGAAGGAAACACTGTAGCAGATCCATCGCAAACTCCACAGGTAGCATTGACTGTTGAGATATTGGCTTGTATTTGAGAGGGTTCAGTGATGGTGACACTGTTGGTTGCCTGACATCCGTTGGCATCTGTAACGGTGACAGTATAAGTACCTGCGCATAGATTATTGATGCTCAAAGATGATTGTCCATTGCTCCACAATACAGAGTAAGGAGGTGTGCCACCGGAAGGTGTAACATTTGCGCTTCCGTTACATGATCCTGAACAAGTACCATTGGTAAAAGAAACATTGGCAATAAGAGTGCTTCCGGGAGAAATAGTGGTATTAAAAGTTTTGCTGCAACCCTTGGTGTCTGTCACGGTTACAGAATAACTGCCTGCACATAAACCTGAGACAGATGAACCTGTCGAACCGTTAGACCAGCTATATGTATAGGGAGGATTTCCTCCGCTGGCAATTATTGTAGATGTGCCATCACAAGCCCCCGAACAGGTTTCATTGGTATTGTTAAATTGAGCTTGAAGGGAGTCGGGTTGTGTTATTTGAACAGGCGCATTATAAATACAACCATTGGCGTCGGTGATAGTGACAAAATAACTGCCGGCACATAGGTTAAGGGCTGTGGAACCTGTTTGATTCATTGGGTCGTTCCATTGATAAGTATAAGGAGGTGTTCCACCAATGGCAATGGCATTGGCATTTCCGTCACATGAACCATAGCAAGTGGCATTATTGGTAGTAATAGTTGCCCCGTTTGGACCGTTAGAGTTGTTTACACCAAAACTAAATGTTTGTGAACATCCGGAAAAATCGGTGATTGTAACAGAGTATACTCCTGCACATAAATTTGAAATGGATGAAGTAGTTTGCCCTCCCGGTGACCATAAATAACTGTATGGAGGTGTCCCTCCGGATGGAGAAAGAGATATAACTCCGTCGCATGCTCCACAATTGGCTTGCGTGATAGTTGCATTGGGTTGTATTGGTGATGATGGTTGGATGGTGACATTACCTTGGAAATAACAACCATTGGCATCTGTTACTGTAACAGTGTAGGTGCCCGGACAAAGATTCGAAATGTTTGAAGTTGTTGCCCCGTTGCTCCAGTTAAATTGATAAGGAGGGGTTCCTCCGGATGGAGTGGCTGTGGCCGATCCATTACAGGAACCATTACAAGTTTCGTTGGTAGAAGATAAGGTGACAGACAAATTGGTTGGTTCAGTAATGGTTATATTGGCATTGCCTGTACAGCCATTGGCATCAGTTACAGTGAGAAAATAAGTTCCGGGACAAAGGTTGGAGATATTAGATGTTGTAGATCCATTGCTCCATGAATAATTGTAAGGTGGTGTTCCTCCGGAAACAGTGGCAGAGGCAGTTCCATCACAATTTCCGTTGCATGATGCATCTCCTCCGTTAATGGTAACAGTGATTGGTGAAGGGTTATTTAATGTTGTATTCAAAGTTATGCTACAACCATTTTGATCTTGAACAAATACCGAATAATTACCTGCACAAAGGTTGGTAATAGTTTGTGTGGTTTGCCCTCCGGGACTCCAGAAATAGCTATAAGGAGGAGTTCCTCCGGAAATCATAGCGCCGGCTTGACCATTGCATTGACCATTACACGTAGGATTTACCGGTAAAATGTTCCCTTGTAAAAGAGTCGGTTGGGTTATTGTAAAGGAGGCGCTTTTCGAACATCCGTTGGCATCTGTAACAGTTACAGTGTATATTCCCGGACAGAGATTGGTGATGGTGTCGTTATTGGAGCCATTATTCCAAGTTATGGTATATGGCGATATTCCGCCGGAAATATTTATAGCAATCCATCCGTTGCAATTTCCATTACAAGTTACATCTTGTATAACATTGGCAGTAATTTTTAGTGAATCGGGTTGAGTGATCACAATCGTGTCTTTTGCCTGGCAATTATTGGCATCGGTTGTAGTTACGATATATGTTCCTGCACATAGGTTTGAAATCGATTGTGTGGTTTGTCCTCCCGGCGACCAGGACCAACTGTAAGGAGGAGTTCCACCTGTAGTGTTGGCATTGATAGATCCATTGCAATCACCATGGCATAATGGGTTGGTGATAACAGGATTATTTACTAAAACTGTTGGAGCTACAGGAATTGTAATCTGGCCGGTGGCAGTACATCCATTTGCATCGGTGGCTTGCACAGTATATGTCCCCGGACAAAGACCGGTAGCAACAGGACCGTTTTGATTGACCGGAGGCAACCAATAATAAGTATAAGGAGCTACGCCTCCTGAAGCCACTGCCGTGGCAGATCCGTTACAATTTCCATTACACGCTTGCGTGATGGTGTCAGCGGTAATTTGTATGGTTACCAGGTTGTTGATGGTTACAGTATCTGTTTTCGAGCAACCATTCGAATCTGTCACAGTAACAGTGTAGGTACCAGCACATAAATTCGTCGCAGTTTGTCCGGTTTGTCCATTACTCCAGTTAAATGTATAAGGTGGCGTGCCTCCTGATACATTTGCCGTGGCTGTTCCGTTGCAAATCGAACCACAACTGGCAGCGGTTTGTGATGTGGTTACGTTTAATACTTGAGGATTGACGATATTGACAGTATCTTTATCGGTACAGCCATTATTGTCGGTGACAGTGACTATATACTGTCCGCCACATAAATTACTAATACTTTGAGTTGTTTGGTTTCCCGGAGTCCATAGAAAGGTATAGGGTGGTGTACCTCCGGTAGGCAGTGCAGTAGCAGTCCCGTCACAATTTCCATTACAAGAAACATTCGTAAATGTAGCATTGGCATTTAATTGATTTGGTTCGCTGATAAACACCGAGTCCTTTCTTTGGCAACCAAAGGCATCGGTAACGGTTAGTATATGCCAACCTGCGCATAACCCGGAAATATTAGGGGTATTTTGCCCACCCGGACTCCAGGAATAAGTATAGGGAGCAACACCTCCGGTTACAGTTGTATTGATACTGCCATTGCATAAACCATAGCATGTAACGTTTGAGGAAATAAAAGAAATATTCATTGCAGGAGGTTCGTTGATAAGAACATTCATGGTTTTTTGACAACCATTAGCATCGGTGACGGTTACGGTATAACTTCCGGTACATAATCCGGTAGCAGTGGGACCGTTTTGTCCGTTGCTCCATTGAATGCTGACATATGGAGGAGTTCCTCCGCTAATATTTGTTATAGTGGCCGATCCATTGCATGCTCCATTACAACTCACGTCATTTTTAATAATATTAAAGGTTATATCCGATGGTGCAGTAATGGTGAAGTTTTGACTTTTTTGACAGCCATTGGCATCGGTCACAGTCACGCTGTAATTTCCGGCACATAGGTTGTTAAAGGGATTACCTGTGAAACCTCCCGGTGACCATACCCAAGTGTAACCGGGTGTGCCTCCGGAAATGTTTGTAATCTGTGCAGAACCATTGCATACACCAAAGCAGGAAGCATTATTGGTACTTAATTGTATAGTGATGGGAGCAGGAGGTGTAATGATTACGGAATCAATACCAGTACACCCTTTGCTGTCTGTTACAGTTATATAATAGGTTCCACTGCATAAACTATTGATGCTTTGAGTGGTTTGATTGCCGGGTGTCCACAAATAGCTATAAGGCGGAGTGCCACCTGTAGGATTAGAAACGGCAGAACCATTACAAACATTTGGACAAGTAGGATTGGTGAAAGATGGATTAGGTTTGACTGAATCGGGTTCTGTTATGATGATGGTGTCTGAAATGCCACATCCGTTTGCATCTGTAACATTTACGATATACTGACCGGCGCACAACCCCGAAACGCTATCGGTTGTCATGTTGCCGGGTGACCAGTTGTAGGAATAAGGCGGGGTTCCTCCCGAAACATAAGCAGCAGCCGAACCATTACACTGCCCTTTGCATAAAGCCGGATACACATTGGTAAAGATTGAAAGGGGGGCTGGTTCGGTGACGACAAATGTTACGATAGTGTCACAATTGTTGGCATCTCTGATAGTATCGGAATATACACCCGGACATAAATTTGAAATAATGGGTGTATTGGCACCATTGCTCCAACTATGCGTATAGGGCGGAGTGCCTCCACTCAAGACATTGACTCCAATTGTGGCATCACAAGCCCCTCCGCAACTAACATTCACGTGGATAGTATCCAAATTGAAATTTTGGGGAGACAAGATGGTTACGGTATCCACTCCTATGCAACCATTGGCATCAGTTACCGTTACGGTATAAGTACCTGGACATAAATTTGTGGCTGTTGAAGTGGTTTGGTTTAATGGGTCATTCCACTGGTAAGACACATAAGGGGGAGTACCTCCTGTTGGATTAGAAACGGCAGTTCCATCACAACTTCCAAAACATAATGTCATGTATCCGGTAGCATTCGGATCGACATAATTCGGTTCGTTGACGGTAAAGTAAAAAACAGTATCACAAATGACTCCATCATAAACATGCACCCAATAATTCCCGGCACATAAATTGGAAATACTGCTTGTGCCCGATGTTGTTTCACTAAATCCGGTACTCCAGTTAAAAGTATAAGTAAAGGTACTTCCTACAACCGTTAAAGAAATAGATCCATTGCAAGAATCTTTACATGTAGCGTTAATGACTGTTTGTGTGTCTATGGATATAGGTATATAGGAAACTACGGTGGCAGATGCATAATGATTTTGGCCGGTGCAATTGTCTGTAACCTTGATTTGATATGACCCCGGACATAGATTATAAATAGTTGGCGTGCCATCTCCCGGAGGATTGCCCGGTATCCAATCAATAGAACAACCATTATTGCATGTGCAATTTATATTGGCGGTCAATGACCCTATACATGAATTGGCACATACCGTATCATTTTGTACACTTACGGAGGTTAATAATTTATATTGTTCAAGAGAGATTTTATTTACATTTGTAAGATGAGAATTTTGATTTCCGGGGTTTAAAAAATAGATTTTTGAATCATTGTTCTGTTCAATTTTTTTAAAATCGTCATTGATAGTTTGTACATAAAGACGATTGTTGTCTAAAACCAATCCGGCTTTTTTTGCAACAGTTATTTTACGGCAAACAATATCAACACGATTGAATACAAACAATCCCTTTTCAAAAACCAATTCCGCCTCCGGGAATATCCAATGATAAACCGGTTTAAAACTATCGCCCGTTCTAAGAATGATTTTTCCTTGGAAATTTTCTAAAACCGGAAGTTCATTTTCATCAGGATTTTCAATGATTATGGAAGGGATATCAAAGAGGTTGTTTTCTCCGAAATTTTGTAAACTTTTTAAATGTAAACTACCTTCACCGATAAAATGTAGATTTGAAACATAAATTTTCAGGGTATTAATTTTTATGTCTTTAGACATTTTGATGGTGGAGTTGGTATGTTTCTTAAAGTATTTTGGGTGAAACACAATAATATCCTCCTTCCCGGGCAGGGACTTTTCATTGTTATCGGAAATCCAATTTTCGGGATTGTCCCATTGGCCGGTCCGGTTGGTAAAATAAAATACTCTTTGAGAATATAAACCGGAAACACAAAAGATCAATAAAATAACAAGCTTGAAAGAAAACAATAATTTATAGCTGTATTTGTTCATCACACAAATTCTGAAAAGTGTAAAGTTAATAAAAGTTATAAATTGTTAATAAATAGACGGAAGAAAATGAAAAAATGTTGCAAGATCATTGGTATGCCGGGCAGAAATATTCTTCTTTGTCTTGAGGTGAACCACATTTTGAGAATCCCAAAATCAATTCGTGGGAGTTGGTAGTAAACCACCTTTTTCGGTTAAGTGGAAAATCGAACGCATAAGCTATAATTAGTGTATTGATTCTGAATCTTAATTGTAAGATTATTGCTTCTCCAACCCTGTAACCAAGACCTAAATTAAATTTATTTTTAATTAACATGGCGTTTAAGTCCAATGCAGGTGGTGCCAGGTATCCCCATTTGAGGTTAAATGAAAGCATGTAATCATGATAATTGCCACCTTCTATTTTTTTTGATCCGGTGAAATAATATTGATTGCGAAAACGTCCGTTGTCCAAAGATTTTATTCTTTTGGGGATGATATGCTCTATTCCCAGTCCCAACATAGTTTTGGAATTATAAAAAATAATACCCGGCATTAAGTCAGGATAATGTAGGGCAGCACCATTGATAGCCGGGTCACTCACAATATTGGCAACACTCACTTGCTTTATACCTCCGAAAATCCCATAGCCGGCATACCATCCTCTGCTGATGCGGTGATGTAGAGAATAGGCCAATTTAATGTAGGTAGAAGAAAAAATATGTTGGTTGTCGAGTAAAATATATCCCCCTGCATAATGCCGTACTTTTGAATAATTTTTTTTGAGAATGGGAGTTGTGACGGAAAAGAAATAATAATGCGGCGCTCCCTCAAATCCCAACCATTGTAATTTGCCTCCAAATTTTATGTCGACACACCTGTTGAGACCCATGGCAGCCGGGTTTTGCCCGAAATAATTAACAAGATAATTGCTGAATTGTGCGGTTTGTTGCCCTTTCAAAATAAAGGCAGAGATTGTGAGCAAAAACAGCAATATGTTGGACTTTTTCTTCATCTTACTATGCTTACAGCGCCTTTAACTCTTTTGGTTCCCTCCGAATCTTGCGCTTTCAGGTCTATTACATAATAATATGCTGCTTCCGGCAAAGGTGTGCCCATATAAGTGCCATCCCATGCTTCACCCGGAATGTTTTTATATCCTTTTTTGTAGAAAACCCTTTGCCCCCAACGGTCAAAAATATAAACTTCGTTATCGGGATATTTGTCAATATCTATGATGATCCAGAAATCAAGACGGTTATCCCCATTGGGAGATAAAACCGGAACGGGCTCGATGGGAGGACATTCTGCCTTTACAACGGTCAATGGCACTGTGTCCCGACATCCATTATTATCGGTGACAGATAAAACATGGCCTCCGGGAGTCACTTTTTCAAAATATCCCGATGATCCTTTAAATTGCCCGTCCAAAACAAACATATAAGGTTCACGACCATCTTGCATATTGGTTAATTGAATGTCGGCAAAATCGTCATTGCAATAAATGGTTTTGGTCAAACCATCGGCGGTAAAGTTCATTACATCGAGATTATAAGTGGCAAAAACCGTATCGGGATCGCAATTCATCGATGAAATCATCATCACCTGAATCACCCGGTCTTGTGAAAAAGATCCTGTGTATGTGTCATCATAATCGACAGTGTCACCGTTAATAATCCAAAAATATTGAGGATTTGCTCCCCCGTTGGTTGGTATCGCTTGAAAAGTTACAGATTGAAACTTACAAACTTGACCGGCAGGATTGGCCGATATTTGAACAAAAGCGGCGCATTGTCCGGAAGCTTTGGTAAATATAAAAAAAAGAAAAATTGTAAAAAATATAAATTTTTTATGCATTTTTACCTTTTAAACAGAGTGGCTAAATTAGTAAATTTACTTTCAAACTAATTAAAAGTGAAAAATTTTCGATCAATAGCAGTTATACTTTTGGCGATTGTTGCAGGTGTGTATTTGATACTTGCATTAAGCGATAATTTGCATCTGCTTAAAGCCATAAGAACTACCTACCTGATCGGATCAACCGGGCCTAATTTGGACGATTACAAAAGGTTTGATTATCACTTGTTAACACCCGGTGGTCAACCTTGGCCC
This sequence comes from Vicingaceae bacterium, assembly GCA_026003395.1. Taxonomy (NCBI): domain Bacteria; kingdom Pseudomonadati; phylum Bacteroidota; class Flavobacteriia; order Flavobacteriales; family Vicingaceae; species Vicingaceae bacterium. Next base: position 60,184 of record BPHE01000011.1, on the reverse strand, counting down.
AAATCAATGGATTACAACAATTATGTACTTGACGAGTTGATTTTGGACAGTATGATCCAACTTGAAACCAAAGCATTTCTCGTAGTAAAAAACGATTCATTAATTTGGGAAAAATATTTTGACGGTTATGACAGCGCAACGGTATCCAATTCGTTCTCGGTAGCCAAAACAATCACCGCCATTATAGCGGGGATATCTATAAAAGATGGATTTCTTGAATCTGATACTGATTATGTAACCAAATATCTGCCTGAATTGAAAGGTCCATATGCCCGACAAATAAGATTGAGGCATTTGCTTCAAATGTCCTCGGGGATAGATTTTGAAGAAAGTTATGACAATCCGTTTGGTTATATGGCAAAAGTTTATTACGGAAAAGACATCCGAAAACGTACACTGCAATATCAATCAAGCATGCCTCCGGGCAGGCATTTTTTCTACACCGGAGGAAATACATTGTTGATTTCATTCATCGTAAGCAATCAAATCAAAAAAAACATATCCGGTTATTTTGAAGAAAAAGTGTGGAGTAAAATTGCCGAACATGAAGCTTATTGGTTGATCGATAACCGCGGGGATGAAAAATCCTATTGTTGTTTTCATGCCACTGCTCGCGATTTTGCCAAAATTGGCAAATTGTTGATGGATAGTTTGAAAATTGATAATGAAACAATTGTACCCCGGGGGTATTTTCAACAAATGATCACACCTTGCATGACGATCGACAGTTATGGAGACCCTGTGGATTATTATGGATATCAAATTTGGTTGATGAAATACAAGGATCAAGAAATTTTTTATGCCAGAGGCATTAAAGGACAATATATTTTCGTTATTCCGAAACAAAAAACCATCATTGTTCGTTTAGGAAATAAAAGATCTTCAAAACGTATAGGAAAAATACCGGATGATATTTTGTTATGGTTAAATGTCGGATTTGAAATTACAGGACTATGAAAAAAGATATAAAATTTCCCAAAGTAGAAAATATAGCCATGGCCATTGTGCCCGAAATAAATGAAAACAATGATGAAATCTGGAATGTTTACTTGATTAATCTAAACGACCATCCTATACACAATGTTATCATTGCATCCCGGGGGTATGGAGTGATAGACGGATACAACAGGGTTACTTCCCAATTGCGCCATTATGTAGAAGAAATACCACCGACAAGTTTTGTGAAAATAGAGCCGATTATAGAAGAAGTTTTTGTATTGAACAACGAATATTGGGTAAGTTATTATATAGACCGTCAAATTTTCGACAAGAAATATATTTTTTTGGCAGACAGTATTCATGAGGAATTTTTTACCGAAATTCCATTGATGAACCGGCGGGGGATGTTGATCATGTAACCGATATTCTTATGCATCCTATTTTAAGACAAAAAATTTTATTTTTGGATATAGAAACGGTGCCTTTTTTTCCTGAATTTGACCAAATGCCGGATGTATGGAAAAAACTTTGGGAAATAAAAGCCCGTCAAATCGATGAAAACAAAGATCCACGCGAATTATACAGCAGAGCTGCCATTTATTCGGAATTCGGTAAAATTGTATGTATTAGTTGCGGATATTTTTATGTCAAAAATCAACATGATTTTCAATTCAGGATAAAATCATTTTATGGAGATGACGAAAAAGAAATTTTAGAAAATTTTTTTATGTTGATAACCACGCATTTTTCAGATGCCAAATTGTGTGCCCATAATGGATTGGAATTTGATTTTCCTTATATTTCAAGAAGATCTCTGGTCAACCGCATACCTTTGCCGGAAATTTTTGACAATTCGGGGAAAAAACCATGGGAGGTAAAAGACCGTTATTACGACACCATGCAAATGTGGAGGTTCGGCGATTATAAAAATTATACTTCGTTGGAATTATTGACACATTTATTCAACATTCCATCATCAAAATCCTGTTTGGATGGTTCTAAAGTAGGCGAAACATATTGGAAAGAAAAAAATTTAAAAAAAATTGTGGATTATTGCGAACAGGATGTAATTGCATTAGCAAGGATTTTTTTATTTTTTATGAACGGACCGGAGTTAAATGATGAAAAAATTGTATTTTCGAAAAATGAAAAATAAAAATTTATGAAAATTCATTATCAAATAATTTTTATTTCTGCCATTCTTTCGGCAGTTTTATGGTCTTGTGGTGAAGAGAAGAAAACCTTGTTTGAAAAACTTTTGAAAGAGAAAGAGGGCATTTTGAGAGGGTTTGAAACTGGTGAAACCTATGATGAGGTATTGTCTGCCGAAAAAAATTATACGAATATCGAAAAGGGCAATGATTACATATACTATGATTTTGACCTTGGAAATGAAGAAAGTTATACATTGACCTACAACTTCTATCAGGATAAGTTGTATGAAATAACCATGGATGTTTATTTAAACTCGCAAAATACAGCCGGACAATTGTTTAATGAATTTAAAAACCATTACAACCAAAAATTTGGCGAAGGGGTATTGTCTAAAGACGGCTATACAACCTGGTATACGCAAAATAAATTATCGCAAAAAGTAGAAATTGCCATTAAAGAAAACAGCGAAAGTTATGGATTTTTCACAATCACCATCAACAACCTTGATTATTAGTCAATTAATTTAAATGCTTAATGGACTGAATACGGATGTTTGTCTATCAAATGGAAGAAAAGTCATCGTATAAAATAAAAAAAGTTATTTTTACGGCTCAATCAAAAAACAAATGGACAATCAGGTAATTCTCGATGTAGACCAATTGGAGGTTGTATTTGAAACCGAGGATAAAAAAGTAAAAGCTGTAGATAATGTAAGTTTCCGGCTTCACAAGGGGGAAACTATCGGAATAGTGGGCGAATCGGGATCAGGGAAATCGGTGACATCCCTTTCCATTATGCGACTGATTGCCTCGCCTCCCGGCAGGATCAGTAATGGAAATATTTATTTTGATTCACCATCCAAAGGGATTGTCGATTTGGCCAAATTGACCGATGCAGAAATGCGTCAGATCAGGGGCAACGAAATCGCCATGATTTTTCAAGAGCCAATGACTTCGCTCAATCCTGTGTTTACCTGTGGTGAGCAGGTTATGGAAGCCATTTTGCTACATCAAAAAGTAAGCAAAGAAGAGGCAAAAAAGCGTACCATAAAATTGTTTGAAGAAGTTAAATTGCCAAGACCCGAAGCCATCTTTGACTCATACCCGCATCAAATATCCGGAGGACAAAAACAAAGGGTCATGATAGCCATGGCCATGTCTTGCAACCCTTCGATATTGATAGCAGACGAACCTACAACAGCGCTCGACGTTACAGTGCAAAAAACTATCCTCGATTTGATGTTGCAGGTACAACGGGACCATGGCATGAGTATCATTTTTATTACACATGATTTGGGAGTGATTGCCGAACTTGCCGACCGGGTGATGGTGATGTATAAAGGAAAAATTGTGGAGCAAGGTCCCGTGATAGATATTTTTACTAATCCAAAACATCCCTATACAAAAGGACTTTTGGCATGCCGTCCACCCCTGAACAAAAAACTTCATTGGTTGCCAACCATCACCGATTTTATGGAAGAAAATGATGGCGGAGAGATGGTTGAAAAAAATGTTTCGGTTGCTCAAGTCATTAAATCATTGGAAATTTCTAAAGAAGAACTTGATCAAAAATACAATCAATTGCTTACACACTCACCTATTCTTGAGGTGAGAAATTTAAAAACTTATTTTCCCATAAGAAAAGGCCTGTTCAGCAAGGTTAAAGATTATGTTAAAGCGGTAGATGATGTTTCATTTGATGTTCTTCCGGGCGAAACATTGGGGTTGGTTGGCGAATCGGGATGTGGTAAAACCACATTGGGAAGAACTATATTAAAATTAATTGAACCTACCGGTGGACAAATCATTTATAAAGGGCGAGACATTACCCCCTTGACCACTAAAGAAATGCGTGAATACCGTAAAGAAATGCAGATAGTATTCCAGGATCCTTATTCTTCGCTAAATCCACGTATAACCGTCGGAGAAGCCATTATGGAGCCGATGAAAGTGCATGATTTATATGAAAACGACCGGCAGCGCAAAGAAAAAGTAATGGATTTGTTGAAAAAAGTTGGATTGGAAGAAGACCATTTCTATCGATATCCACATGAATTTTCCGGTGGCCAGAGACAGAGAATTTGTATTGCCAGGGCTTTGTCGGTCAATCCCAGGTTTATCATTTGCGACGAATCTGTTTCGGCTCTCGATGTTTCCGTACAGGCACAGGTGCTCAATCTGTTGAATCAATTGAAAAATGAGTTTAAGTTTACATATATCTTTATTTCTCACGATCTGAGTGTGGTAAAATTTATGAGCGACCGGATGATTGTTATGAACAAAGGAAAAATTGAAGAAATGGGCCGGGCTGAAGATATTTATGCAAACCCCCAAAGCGAATACACCAAAAAGCTCATTGCCTCCATCCCCAAGGGAGACATTGAAGATATACAAAAATCAATCGAACGCAAAAACAGTTGGAGAAACCAAACAGTTTAACTTCACTTGCAGGTATCAAAAATTTTTCTCACAATTTTGAGAAATAGAATCTAAATCGAATGTTTCTTGTAAGATTGTTTGATTAAAGTCATTAAGTAGTTAATCCTTAAAAGCCACTCTAAAAAAGATGTATATTTTTTAATGCAAAAATTACTGAGATTTTTGACCGTAAGCAGCAATTTCCTTGCAATTTTGCAGTTAATATCCCGCCTGTTTTTCAACAATATGTTATTGATAAACAGTAAATAAAGCGAAAGTTTCCGGGTTTTTCAAGAGGAACTAAATAAAGTAGCCATTTTTAGATTTTTCAGGAGGAACAATATACCATTGGGCTATATACGTAAGTATATTATTAAAGAAAAGATTGCATTTTGAAATCAAAATATTTTTTGAGCTATTTCTTTGATATCATCAAACCAATATTTTTTGTAATTGTCCGGCACACTTGCAATTTGTTTGGCTTTGAGCAGCAAACACACTCGCACATTTATCTCTTTAGAAGCAAAAATTTTTGTTTTGCTACTTTGTTCGTCTTCAAACATGCGCCTGTAACCATCAATTTTTCTGTAGGCATCGGTATGTTCTGTGCCTTTGGGGTCTATGAACAATATGGTGTATTCATTGCCTTTTTTCAGCCAAAAAATAAAATCTGGCTTGAACTTTTCCATGCGATTGGTATTGGGGTTGTAATAAGGAATATAAACATCGTCAAGTGTTTCATCTATTTTTGAGAAGAACCACCAATCGAATTGTTTGAACAAATTGTCTTCTTTTTTTATGTAATCTTGCAATTGTTCAATAAACTCAACTTCACTTTTGTGCTTAATAATATGTTGGATAAAATCAGATTTTTCAGATTCTGTCAATGCTACAGGTATGTAATAATGATTGGCTAAATATTTGATTTTTAATTTTTCATTGGCACTGTTGTATGTAACTTCTTGTTCATGAACATATTTGGCTTCTAATTCTTTAATTTTCGTTTTATATTCATCTTTGCTGATTTTGCCTTCGTCAAACAGTTTGTCTAACTTACTTTCTAATTTTTCTTTATTTCTCGATTGCTTGACTTTTTCAATCTTTTCTCTCAACGAATTGAGTTTGTCTTTTGAAATGCGGATGCTTTTAAAGTGTATGATTTCTTGTTGCAGTGGCTTGAAATTGCTTAATTCTTTGGTCTTATTTTCAAAATGCTTGATGATTTTTTTCAATAAAAGATCGGGGTTTTGGAAACGACTTTCATTTGTGTCTTGAAGGAAATAATTAGCCGCATGCCCATTTAGACCATCTTGCAAGGAATGCAGAACTGCCACATGGCATTGGTATTTTGCCAGCACTACCTTTTCGCCTAAATAAAGAAAGTACTCTTTTACTAATTTGTAATCATCGGGATGTATGGAAAATTTGATGGGTTGTTGTGATTGGGAAATTAATTTGTCGGACTCTTTGTAAACAGGAATAAGCAAGAGTTTCCCTATAACATCAGGATTGATTTCGAAAAGGTCTCCAAGGAGTTCGTCTTGTTTTTCTTGTTTGAGTGTTTCGAGCACTTCGCGAAGGTTGTCTGCTTTCGTGCCGTATACAAAAAGTGTTTCTAAGGGTTGATAGTGGTTTTTCAGTTTTTCAAACTCGTCAGCGGTTATTTCATTGTTGATGAGCAAAAAGGTCAAACGTTGTCTTTTGTTAGGCAGTGGTTCAACGCGGATGCCGCGTCCTATGGATTGCAGCACAAATTTGCGGGCATCGCTGCCTTTGCCAATATTGATATAAAGAATCATATTTGGGCGGTTGCTGTCCCATCCTTCATAGAAGGAGCGGGAGCCCATCAGGATGTTGATGTCGGAATCATCACGATTGAGAGATGCAAAAACGCTTTCATTGTCAAATTTTTCTACAATTTCATAATCGGAGAGTTTTTCTTTTAACCATGAAGAAATGTCGCCGATTTTGATAAGTCCAAACGGGCGGTCGGTGGTGGCTAATTTGAATACAATTTCCTGTTTGTTGCCGGGTATTTTCAGCACTTCTATTTTTCCAAAAGTTTCGGCATTAAAAACATACTTAAGAATATCACGGTAGGTGTAATTATTGAATTCGGACAAATGAAAATGAACTTTTTCATTGGTAAATTCGCAACGAACCATATTTAATTCATCAACGAGTTGTTGCTTGGCAATATCCAACGAATTTTGACTACTTCGACCGGTGGCTATGTTTTCCAGTTCTTTAAAGAAAAGATACAAATCTGAATCGTTGGTATTGACAGAGTTGACGAGAGTCAAAATCATTGGGCGGTGATAGTAATGTCCTACTTGCTCTTTTCGCTTGGCTATGTATGTGTACAACAGCAGAAGTTTCAGGATGATAATTTGTTTCTGCTCGTTGGAAAAATCATCTTTCGGTTTGTTGCCCAAGGTGGAAATATCGCTTTGGGAAATGTATATTTGTTTGCCATATCCTTCGGAAATAAATCTTTCAAGATTGAAGTTAAAAACCGTTGTGGCAATGTCTATCTCGTCGGTAAAAGTAGCCGAGAAATTGAATAAAAATCCGTTGCGTGCAAGGATAGAATAGTAATGTTGTCGTTTACTTTCTTCATTATCGCCTTTATGGGCTTCGTCCAGCAGAATATACCAATTGCCTTGATTATCGTAATTGCGAAAATCTATGATTTTGTCTTTTTGTTCGTCTGAGATTAAATCGCTGCGGTAGTAAAATATGTCTATTTCATTGGCAAATTGCAGGCGGTTGGTATTTTTTAGAGATTCAAACAGCTTCAAATCATACAGGTTGATATGAATACCGTTGCCGGCAGCATTGAATTCTTCCACATGTTTTTTAAATTGCTCAAGCAAATCTTCGCGGTAGGATAAAAACAATATGTCGTTGGCAGGGATAAGCCCTGCTTTGATAAACCGAGCAAGAATTTCTATGAGTTTAACGATGACAATAGTTTTGCCACTACCGGTAGCCATCCAAAAACTCATGCGGTTGATGTAGTGCTCAAAAGCTATTTTGTGGTCTTCTATTGGGAAATCATCTTCATAATCTTGAAAAATTTTATGGTGTTTTTTGTTGATATTCAAGTCGAGATTTTCATTGAAACCATTTTGACGGTAGAGTTCAAAAAAATCTTTTTTGGGTTGGTCGCTTGTGCTGCCAAAGTATTTGTACAATGCAACGATGGCATTTTGAAGGGCTTTTTGTTGGTAGTTATACAAAGTTTTGTTGTTGGAAAATTTGGTCAAATCAACATCTATCCATTCAGTGGGTAAATTTTCCCGGCGAATGGTGTCGGTTATGTTTTGAAGATAAAGTTTCATATGCTTAATTAATTTGTAATTAAATATACCGCTCCCATCAAATTAAAGATAATCCTAAATATCTGTAAAATCTCATTTTTTGTTTATTCATGCCGTGTTTAAATTTATACTATTTTTCTTGGTATTTTAACGATAAATTCATTTTCGGTAGTGATAAGATTTACCTCTTTGTTTATGTGTTCTTTAATTAGCTTAATCATTCTTCGTACGCCGCTTCCTAAATCTGTCACCATTTTCATTTTAACCAGCAAATTATAAATGGTTGGATTTCGTAGTACGTGCGAACCGCCAACCTTCATGCTTTCTACGGTCACTGTATTGGGAAGAATTCCGGGGCTATGAATTTCAATTCTGTCGGCAAATATAATAACTCGTATGGGTGCGCTTATAGTATAATCTCTATGGGCTATGGCATTTATTACAGCTTCTCTTAGGGCTGTTAGTGGTATTTCATATTCTGATTCCGGACTAAAATCTTTAATTTGATGTAATTTTTTTAAATTGCTCCTCAAAAAATTTTCCACATAGGTAATCATAACAGGAATAGTACCCTTTAATTCTTGATGTTCAAGGGCTGTGTCTCCAATATCACTTCCACTAATGTTTGCACAAATTACTCTTGCTTCAGGAATAAATTTTTGAGGTTCTTTTCCAAAAAATAGTATTCCTGTTATAGTTGGTATTTCATCCTTAGTTAACAAATGAAAATTTATCAGGTAATTTTTCAAATCGTTGTCATTGTCAATGGTTATATCAAGATAATTGGACAGAAAATCTTTAAAGACGGATAAATCCAAGTCAGATAATGATGCACGATTAACGGGCAATTCATCGTAATATAAGCTTTGGTTTGTCTGAAAAATTCTTAATAATTCTTCTCTTGATGCTTGACGACAACGGTTTGATGCTCTAACATAATACTGCCCACTTTTAGTTCTATATGGTCTTTGACTACCTTTGTCAATATGTACAATTACTACTTTTTTATCATCAACAATCACTGATTCTTGAATAATAGACACAGGAGGTTCACATCGATTTATTGCTACATCATCTAATTTGCGCATTATTTCATCAACATCTGAAACGCCAATGATATTGCCGTCATCATCTACACCTATGGCTATTTTACCTCCATCGGTATTGGCAAAACATACGATAGTTTTTGCGAAATCTTCGTTATTTTCTTCCTCTAATTTAAACTCAAGATGATAGCTCTCTCCTTTGTTTATTAGTTCTAATAGTTCAATTGTATTCATAGGTTAACTCCATATTTTTCAATTCTACGTTTAAATGCTTCTTCACCACCTTCCATTATTGACTTAATATTTTGAGCAATGGAATGTTTATCGATTGAACCGGTGTCAATAATGGAACATTCATTATTTGAAGCGTCCAGAACAAAAACCTGCTCTGCATCGCCTAACACAGGAATATTGGCATTATGAGTTACTAAAATAATTTGCCTGGTTTTTTTTATTTCTCGTAATATTTTGACCACATCTTCATATATAAATCTATTATCCAGATCTTCTTCAGGTTGGTCAATTATTAAAATTCTATCTTCCTGAGCAAACAATAAAATTAATAATGCCGTTGCTTTTTGCCCTGCCGAAAGAGTATTTAATTCTTTATATGTATCCTCTATTTTTAGTTTTATAATAATTTTATCGTCAGGAAAAAGATTTTCTAACTTGTACAACTTTTCATTGTCACTAAACCAATTTATAAACCTCTGAGCCATTGCATCGGTAAGTCCTAACTCTTCGATAACTTTGTTTTTTCCTAATGAAATAAGTTTTGATAACTCTATTCCATCAATTGCTTCTTTTTCAATGATACAGTTAATAACCTCTCTTGAAATTCCGGAACCTCTGAGAAGTTCAGTAAGATCTTCTTTGAATTTTTCTTTGTTGCTCAGATATTCAATCTCTATTTTAAGTTTATCGTTCAATTTATTATTCAGTTTATCTAATTTATTTTTCCTTATTTCAAACAGTTGATGTCTTTTATGTTTTAATTGTGACTTTAATTCATTTCTCTTCTTTTCTAACTCAGTAATTTTGGAATTAACTTTTTGATATTCCTTCAAAAGAGGTTCTAACTGAGTTTTTCTTTTAACTAGTTCTTCGTATTTATCGGGTGCTAAACCTTTAGCGGATAGTTCTTGTTTTATTGAAATAATTTCATTATCATACTTTTTCTTTTGTTCTTCCCATTGTTTTTTTATTTTTTCTATTTGTTGCTCATAATCCTTTGTTTTAATCTCAAAATCTTTTTTTAACTCTTCAAAATATTGTTTAACATTTGAAAATATATTAGATGCATTTGATAAAATATCTTTTTCAACACTTTTGCCTTCATGCAATAACTTTACTTGTTTTTCAATCTCTGATATTGTTTCTTCAAATAATTGTTTGTGGTTATTTATTTGATTTTGAATTAGCTCTATTGCTTGTTTTAATTTCTTTTCATCTTGTATGAGTGCTGTTTGTTTAGCCATTTTATCGGCTACTCCAAGTTGCTCAAACGTTTTAAGATGTTCATTTATTGTTTTTAGTTCCTGTTCTACTTCATCTTTCTTTTGAATGTTCTTTTTTGCAGTTAATAATTCACGGGCATTCTCATCTAATTGATTAATCAATTTTTTTAGTTCTATGTCTTCTTTTTTTAATTCATCGCCAATCAAATTATCAATAAGCGATAGTTGAAAATCATCCTTCAATGATAAGGCATAAAGTTCTTTTTGCCCGAGAATCAAAGGTGTTTTATCACCGAACACTTCAATGGGGGGTATATTTTTATTTTCTACTTCTGGCAGTTGTCCAATCACTCTTTTGAATTTATCTGGTTTAATGCCTTATCGCCAAAAAATCTTTCAATTTCAATTTCAATAACTCCACCACTTCCTACTACATTCTTTACAAAATTTTCTCTATACTCTTTATCTGAGTAAACGGGTAAATCAAGGCAATATCTAATTGCCTCTAAAATGGCCGATTTGCCTACACCACGCCCACCAATAAATGTATTTAAATCAGAATTAAATTGTACTTCAACATTTTTTAAAAAAGATGTGCCGTTAATTCTTATAGATACTATTTTGTCTTTCTTTGCATCCGGTTTGTTATAGATACTCACTCGTAATGACGGATCGTGTAAAGCAAGTTTAACAGCATTTATAGAAGCGCTACTAAGTTTTAAATAAGTTGTTCTGATTTGATTTTTTCTTTGCTTTGAACCAATTTCATCGAATGACTTTGGGTCAGTATTCTCAATAACAGCGAGGTTGGTAAAAAATGATTTATCTAACACTCCTGTACTTATTATTTTATTTTTATCTCTTTCATCAATAAACTCAATTGCATCGGCATATTTTAAAAACTCAGCAGCTTCTTTGGGCTGAAAGGAATTCAATAGTCCGTTTTTATCATTCGGATGGGGATATATTAATAAACAATTAAATTTGGATTTAATTTCTTCTAAAATTAACTTTAAATCTTTCTGCAAACTAATATCTCGATGACTTCTATCATTTTTTATTAAATTTTCATGAGGGTTTTGATCTAATGCTTTGATATAATCATTTATTCCATCTATATCTTGATTATATTCAAAAATTAAAAGTATATGTAATCCTTTACCGTAGTTTACCGACAGTTCCACACCGGGAAAGATATAAATACCATTTTGTTCCGCCTTCGATTGTAGTTTTTCAAAAAAATCTATTCTGATTTGCTGATAGTCGGTAATTGCAGCAATTTTAATCTCTCTTTCTTTTAATTTTTCTGTGTATAAATCGACCAACTTGTCTATATCACTTAAATCAGCACCCGGAGGTAAAGTAAAAGAATGTACATAAGGTGAATGCAAATGAAAATCTGCTTTTACCCAGTTTGCACCGTTCATTGAATAGTATAAATTCTTTTTTTCCCATATTCACTTTTCACTCCCACCAAATTAACGGTTTTATTAACTTATAATCTAAGTCTCTTAAATTGATTTTTGTTCCGTCTTCAAACTCTACTTCTGCATCTTTTATTTTCTTTATCCACTTTCCGGTTAAGTTAGACAAAGTTTCTGCAATATCTATATTCGGATAAAGTTTATCCAAATCCACTTTTACTTTGTTATTTTCATAATCTATTTCCAATGCATTGAGCATCTTTTCGTCTTTTAAAAATACATATTGCTCATAAGGACTTTTATTTCCTGCAATAAACATATCATGATTTTCATAAACCGTATTGGCAAGTGCTTCCTCGTATTGTTCAAGTTCATAGTATTTGAAGAAGCCACCACCCTGATATTCCTTAACTTCTTTTGAAATACCAGACTTGTCATACGCCAAAACCTTTTTCATTCTTGGTAAAACCACACTATAAAAATGTTCTCCCATCTCAACGCCAATCCACTTTCTGCCAAGTTTGTGGGCTACGGCTGTTGTCGTGCCTGAGCCGAGGAAGAAGTCTAAAACTAAATCTCCTTCGTTGGAAGCAGATTCAATAACTCGTTTTAGAAGAGTTTCAGAATTTTCAGTGGAGAAATGTTGAGCTTGCGAATATCCAGAAATATCGAGCCACTCATTACCAACGAGTTCGGTGTCATATAACAATTTCAGGAACCCCTTGTATTACATTTCCCCTGCAATCTATATAGCTTAAATTTTCATTTATTCATTATTTTCCCCGCTTTTTCAAAATTTGTCTATTCTGTTTTGGGAATAAAGCCCAGTCTTCTACCTTTTGGCGGGTAATATTCTTTCCCCAAAATTATTCTTGGCTTGATCATCAGACCTTGGAAGAATGAAGTCACAAGAATGCCATTCTGGTTCTCTTTCCCTTTCAATTTCTATTTAATAAAACCTTGCTTCCTTTAGAATAGAAAAATAAACTCTCAGTTTGTTGGATGAATTGACTCTCAACTTTTTGCTTTGCTCTGGTTCTATCTGATTACAATCTCATTCCTAAAATTCTCCCTTCCAAAAATCTCATCCATCAAACATCTCACAATCCAATTGCCATTATAATCACACCTAACAAAAATACTACCTCTTTCATTCAGCCATTCTTTGGCAATACGTAATCGGTTTTCCAGCAATGTTGCCCAGTTGGCATCTTTATAATTTGTGCGGTATAAAAATTGGTCACTGCTGTCCAAATTAAACGGTGGATCAATATAAATTGTCTGCACTTTTTCTTTGAATTTCGGCAGAATGGTATTTAGTGCCTGATAATTATCGCTTTTTATCAATCGGCCATCCAATGCCTTATCTAAATCATCAAATAAACTTAAAATTTCCAATTCTAAATCTTTGAAATACTTGGTATCAATGGGAAGATGTTTGTATTTATCCGAAAGTTTCTTGCCCATCAAATCTGTTTCAAAAACCTCTTCTACCTTGAAGGCATCATCTACAAAGCCCAAGTACTGCCATTCTTTACTTTGCTCTTGTATGCCTTCGTGTGACAGAAGTTTCTCTATCAAACCAATATCCCCTATTCTGTCTAGAGAAATCACATAATGGGCGTTTTTTACAAACTTCGGCTTGTTCCATATCTTTACCAGTTCGTCTTCAAACTGCCCAATGAAGTCAATAACTTTATATGCAATGTCTTTGAGGATTTGCAGCTGATTGACTCTGTCTGCGGTCCATTCTTTTGCCCCCTCCCAAAAGTATTGATAACTCCATAACTTAAACTGCTCCTGCAAAAATGCCTTGGCGTTTTTGTTGATGAAAAAGTCCACTTCGCTTTGGCGCTCAAATATCCGGAAAGCACGTTCCAGTTGCTCTTCATCCATTTGCGTATTTTGTTTTTTAAGTGCTTTGAGTATATCATCCGTTTTGGTAACTCTTCCCTTTTCCGAATAAAGTACATCAAAAACCACAATACCGCCGGGCTTAACTTCTTTTAATTCATAAATCAAGTTGCGTCTTTCATTGGCTTTTTTATGCTCCAATTTTGAGACATCAAAGAAAAACTTAAATCCATCGGACTCAATTTCCAAACTTCTGAAAATGCGGTCGGTTTTAACATAATAGAGCATCTGTGTTTTCCAAAACAAGACAACATCTTTTTCGTTGGTATAGACCCTTTCGTAAATATTGTTGTGAAAAGGTGTTTGATTGTAATAAATTGAACCATTGCTTGAAAAATAGCGGCTGAAAAACGAATAAAGCTTATCGAACAGTTCTTCCCGAAAAGCGGGATATTGCCGCAATGCTTTGTTTATATCATCTTTCAGCAGCTGTTCTATTTTCCGATAATAGTTTGACTTTATTCTCATCAAATTGACAAAGCCGCCGGTGCCTTCAATTTTGGCTCCAATGAATACATCTTGCAATGTTTTGTAAAATTTTTGTTCTTTCAAGTTCATAAATTCCTGTAGTTATTAAAACTGTTTACAATGATAATTTATTCGATGAATATGCACAACTAATTTTTCACGAAAATATAAAAATGATATTTTTTGCAAAAAAAATTAAAGAAATTAAAACTTTTTATGTGAAGTTGTGAATAATAGATTGATAAGATTCAGCTGTAAATACGTCGGTTTACACAATCAAAATAAAAAAATCATTTCTTGCTGAAGTAGGCCTTTACGGTCACTTCGATTTCTTCGGCTATGTTTTTGACCACCAGTTTTGGTATTTCAATGTTGTGGTCGGCGGTTTTTACCATAAATTTGGTTTCTCCAATGATTAGTCCTCCGGGCAATAAGGTAAGTTTCGCAGGAATTTCTCTGTCTTTTTCCACACCATGAATAGTAAGTTTTCCTTTAAAAACTACTTCTACAGGAACGCCTTGCTTTAATTCGGGAAGATGGTCGAAGCTGCCCTTGAATGTAGCCAGTGGGTATTTGTCGCTTTCCATGTAGTTTTCGTTGAAATGTTCTTCCATCAGGGCCTTTTCAAAATGAAATCCTTTGATGGGAACGACAAATGCAATTTCTTTTTTCTCAAGATTGATAATGCCTTTGGATAGCTTATTATCGGCTTCGATATTTTCGAGCGGGGCTTCAGAAAAAAAACGCACATAAGTGGAATCGGTTTTTAAGGTTTGCGCCTGAATGGTTGAAATCAGGAAAACAGGCAAAAGAATGTATGTTTTTAAAATGGTTTTCATTTGTTATAGTTTTTAATTGTGAATACTCTGGAGATATTAAAACCAAAATGTATGCCACCATGAAAGAAACTGTCTTGTGTTTGTGTGATGAAATGACGCTCGATCATTCCCACCGAATTGGTAAATTGCAGTTGAAAAACATGCCCTCCTGTTTCGATGTCAAAACCAATGGCAATATAATGAGGATTGTATGTATAAGAAAAAATTTGATTGGGGAACACATAAAAATACTCCCAATTGAACGAGGTGCGTTTGGTTAGTTTTATTCTACCGCCGGTACCCAGAGAAAAAATATCATTTTTGTCTTTGTTGAGGGTAACAAGGTTTTTATGGGTGAGCGTGGGCATAATTTGCAAGGAAAATTGTTCATTAAATTTCCGGGCGATCAAAATTTGGTGATTGTATGCCAAGCGTGATGAGAAGTAATTCTTACGTTCAGGATTTTCCCATTTGAGGGTGTTGATGTCCATGGTCGAAAGCCATACGATCGAAACAGGCACTTGATTGCTTTGAGGAAGCAATTTAAATTTTAGATATCCGTCAACGGTTTTTTCAAACGAGCTTCGGCCAATGCCGACAGCAGCCCATTTAAAAAATCCGTATTCGAGTGCCAGGCGAATGAAAGATTGATCTAATCCGAAAAAATTATAAGGTCCGCTGTTGATAGCACCAAAACGATGGGAAATGCGAAATTCCAACACTCCATGGGCAGGCATTTCCACAGAGTGAGCTGTGATGATGCGGGTTGATTTAAATGTAGCTTTGGTTATTTCTTTTTTTGAAACTTCGTCTTTTACTTCGTTCATCAATTCGTTCAAAAGATCATCCTCTTGAGCCGTCGACAGCAAGGAAAAAGTCAATAAAAAAATAAGCATCATCAAATTTTTCATACATTTACAAATTAATTGTTAGGCGCTCCGGCTTTTATCCAGGCGTCAAACTTAATGACAATACATGAATCGAGCGGACCTTGTCCGTAAGGCATCGGAACGTAGCCGGGCAAGCGCGCAATGCTTCCATACAACCGGCCATTGTCGGCAACAGTTTTTACAGACGAATAATTATCAAGGGCAACTCCTCCTGAAGGGCTTGATGTTGTATGGCAACTAACGCAATATTGATTGAGAATAGGCACGAGATCCTGTGAATAACTTATGGCAGTTGTATCGCAATCGACAGTTTGAGCGGTATCGCAATTAGGGTCATTTTTTGCTCCGGCAGCAATCCATTCATAGATAATGAGTTTTTGCTCGCTTGTTAGTGGAGGGTAGGGGTCCGGAGGCATCTTATCTTCATCGGTTTTATTGATGTATTTGTAGATTTTGCTATCTTCCGGGTCATAAGGTTTTAGACCTTGAAGAATCCCGTCATAATGGGTAAAATCATAACCCTCGGCTTTATCAATCGAATTATGACAACCCGAGTTGGTACAATTTTGAAGAAATATGGGCAAAACTTCGGTTTTGAAGCAATGTTCTTTAGGTTCTATCACAGGATGATGTTTGCACCCCTGGATATTTAGAAAAATTATGGTCAATGCTAATGAGGAAATTAATGTAATTGATTTTTTTTGCTTCATAACAAATTGAAATTAACAACTATTGTGGCATGTTTTGATTGATCCAGTTGTTGATTTTATTTCTCTTGCATTCGTCCAACAGTCCGGAAGGAGGCATCTTCGAATATCCCGGCTCACCGTTGATCACCCCTTTGAGCTTGCCACTTTGTGCCACCGATTTGACCTCGTTGTAGGAGGTTAACGAAATGCCGGCTTTTGGAGAAGACGTTCCATGACAAGAAACACAGTATTGGTCGATTATGGGAGCAATGTCTTTTGTATAGGTAGTATTGGTAGTGTCGCATATATTTGCAAAATCGTCGGGGTATAGATACTCTTCCTTGTCGTAATAACAAGACACAAGTGTGAAACAAAAAAACATGATTAACAAAGACCTGCCGTTCACTTTTATTTTTTTACAAATATCATAAATTTTTTTTAAGTGATAATCTAAACGGAAGAATGCCGAAAATTGATATAAAAGTTGTATTTTAGCCCGCAAAATTCTATGACTATGGAAGATTTAGATATTATTATTGAAGCGGCCAAAGAACAAATGGAAAAAGCCATACAGCACCTTCAACACGAGCTGGTGAAAATTCGTGCAGGAAAAGCCAATCCCATGATGTTGGACGGGATTCTGGTGGAATATTATGGAGCCATGACACCATTGAATCAAGTGTCAAACATCAATACGCCCGATGCACGAACCATCATGATTCAGCCATGGGAAAAGAAAATGCTGGAACCCATTCAAAAAGCCATTCTTAATTCCAACATAGGGTTAACCCCTCAAAACAACGGCGAAGTGGTGATTTTGAATATTCCACCATTGACTGAAGAAAGACGTAAACAGTTGGTCAAACAAGCCAAGGCAGAGGGCGAACATGCTAAAATAGCTATCCGCAATGCCCGTAAGGAAGCCAACGATGAAATAAAAAAAATGCAAAAAGAAGGGCTGCCTGAAGATCTATGCAAAGATGCCGAAGAAAATGTACAAAAATTGACAGATGAATTTATTGCCAAGGTAGATAAACTGATAGAAATAAAAGAAAAAGAGATATTAACCGTATAAAAATAAACGGTACATTGAAATTTCCTGTCATTCCTCCCTTTTTAAAACCGGGGGACACAATCAAAATATTGTCTACGGCACGTAAGATTTCCTATGAAGAATTAAAGCCATCGATAGCATTGTTTGAAAGCTGGGGTTTAAATGTGAAAACAGGCAAAACTATCGATGCGCAATACAATCAGTTTGCGGGCGACGATCATTTCCGTTCACGTGATTTTCAAGAAGCATTGGATGACCCTGACGTCAAGGCCATTGTTTGCGGCCGGGGAGGATACGGCACAGCCCGAATGATTGATTTGGTCGACTTTTCAAAATTTCGCGATCGTCCTAAGTGGATTGTCGGATTTAGTGATGTTACCGTATTGCATTCCCATATATTGACCAACTGCGGGGTAGCTACTATTCATGCATGCATGCCCATTCAAATTTACCTGGGAACCCATCAAAATTCCACAGAAAGTTTGCGAAGAGCATTATTTGGTGAAACCCTTGAAATTCAATACAAGATTCCTGATTCGTTGAAACCATACGCCAAACCGGGCAAAGCAGAAGCGATGATAGCCGGAGGCAATTTATCCATTTTGTATTCGTTGAGTGGAACGCCCTCACAATTACCTCCGATGGACATGATTTTGTTTTTGGAAGATTTGGATGAGTACCTTTATCATATTGATAGAATGATGAACAACTTATACCGTAGCGGTCAATTGGATCGGTTGCAGGGACTCATCATCGGAGGTTTTACTTCTATGAAAGACAATGAAATTCCTTTTGGACAGGAATCCGAAGAAATTATATTTGGTTATGTGAAGGAAAAAAATATTCCTGTGGCACCCGGATTTCCGGCAGGTCACACATTTGAAAATGTGGCATTGATACTCGGTCACTCAGCAATACTTGAAGTAGACGAAGAAAAAGTGGTATTAAAACAAAACTATCATGGCCATTCATAATGATACAGGAAAACTGGGTGAACAATTGGCAGAAAAATATTTGGAAGAGAAAGGATTTATCATTCTTGAAAAGAATTTCAGGTATAAAAATAAGGAG
Organism: Vicingaceae bacterium; assembly: GCA_026003395.1. Lineage (NCBI taxonomy): Bacteria > Pseudomonadati > Bacteroidota > Flavobacteriia > Flavobacteriales > Vicingaceae > Vicingaceae bacterium. Next base: position 41,519 of record BPHE01000011.1, on the reverse strand, counting down.
ATTGATATTATTGCTTTGAAGGAAAATCTTTTAGTATTTATTGAAGTCAAAACCAGGACGGGCCAATGGCAACAGCCTGCCGAATTGATTTCAAACAAAAAAGAAAACCTCTTGATCGAAGCAGCACAAAAATATTATGAAATCAGTGGTAGGCAAGAAGAATACCGTTTTGACCTGGTCTATATCTATATTGCTTCCCCGGAAACATTTGAAATACGTCATTTTGAAGATTGTTTCAGAGGATAAACTTTTTGTATAAATCAAGATTAATTTTTTGTCAACTTGTCTTTTAAATTTAAAAAAGGTTTTTCCCAAACATGATAACTTATGATGGCAACCATCAAGGTTGTAACAAACTTTCCCGCAAAAATCGGCAATGTGTTGTCATCAGGAAATAAAATATTGAAAGCCAAAATAACAAAACCGCTGTATACGTACAACCCATAAGTGTATCTGCCCAAAAAGTCGGTCAGGCGTGATAATGTGAAAAACAAGGAGGAGTTGTTAAGATGTAAAATAGCCAGGATTAAACCGGAGAATACAAAAGAAAAGAAAAATTTTCCGGGCACTATTTTTATATCCGGAAGAAGAGTACTAAAAAACAAGTACCCTGAAAAACCGGCAACAAAAAAAACCACAGACCAAATCCAAGAGGGTAAATTATTATTTGAAAAGCGGTAGCCCAACCACATGCCTGAAGCAAACAAAGGAAACTGTGCAAACAAAGTTTTGTAAAAAGGAAGATCCATAGTTATGGCCGCCAAAGAATATACTAAAAACACAATAAGAAAGAATAGAATGACGGGATAAATTTTGCGAAGAAAAAAAGGAGATAAGATCATAAAAAGTAAATAAAACTGCTCTTCTGCGCTGATAGACCATAAAAATTGCAATGGGAAGAACTTGTCTGAATAATCAAAATTTGAAAGAAAGAGCCAATATTTCCACGATTGTCCGGGAAGAGAAAATGCAAAGAATAATGGAAAAATGCAGAAACTTGTAAATACAGTTAGGTAATAAAGAGGATAGATGCGGAGAGCCCGCCGCATAAAAAAGTTATTTATGGAAAACGAACCATTTGTTTTATATTCGCGAAAAGCGAGAAACGTTAATAAAAACGAAGAAAGGGTAAAGAAGAAATCGACTCCCCAATACCCTTCGGAAAAATAATTGTTGTGAAAAAGAAATATGGCAAAAAAGGCCAAAAACCTCAGCGAATCAAACCCGGCAATGTATTGATAGCGGTAATTTGGCGGGTTTTCAAATAAATTAGACCACGCCCTGGTCAAGCATTGCATCGGCTACTTTAATAAACCCGGCTATGTTGGCACCTTTCACGTAGTTTATATTTTTCTTTTCTTTTCCATGCATCACACACACAAAGTGAATATTTGACATAATGTCTTTTAAACGTGTGTCCACCTCTTCTCTTGACCACGAGAGATGCATGGCATTTTGGGTCATCTCAAGACCACTCACAGCCACGCCTCCTGCATTGGCAGCTTTGCCGGGCACAAAAATCACATTATTTTCGGTTAAATATTTATATGCATCGTATGTAGTAGGCATATTGGCAACCTCACATACAAATTTTACTTTGTTTTTTACCAATTCTTTGGCGTCTTCCAGATTTAACTCATTTTCGGTGGCACAAGGCATGGCAATATCACATTTAACAACCCAGGGGCGTTTGTTAGGATAAAACTCCACGCCAAACTTATCGGCAAAATCCTTCACGCGGTCACGGTTACTGGCACGCATTTCGCGCATAAATTCGATTTTTTCTTCGCCTTTGATGCCGTCTTTGTCATAGACAAACCCGTCGGGACCGGAGATAGTTAATACTTTGGCCCCTACTTCATTGAGTTTTTGAACCACACCCCAAGCCACATTTCCAAAACCACTCACGGCAACAGTTTTTCCGGCAATGTCTTCTCCATGAAATTTCATTACTTCACGGGCAAAATAAACAGCACCAAATCCTGTTGCTTCAGGCCTGATTAAAGAACCACCCCACGAAAGCCCCTTGCCGGTGAATACTCCATGGAAATTGTTGGTTATTTTTTTGTACTGGGCAAACATAAATCCGATTTCTCTGATGCCCACACCAATATCTCCTGCCGGTACATCAGAGTCCGGACCAATATGGCGATAGAGCTCGTTCATAAAGCTATAGCAAAAACGCATTATTTCCAATTCTGACCTTCCGCGAGGGTCAAAATCCGAACCACCTTTTCCGCCTCCGAGGGGCAGGGTGGTCAAAGCATTTTTAAAAGTTTGTTCAAATGCAAGAAACTTCATTTTACTGAGATTGACAGAAGGATGGAAACGAATGCCTCCTTTATAAGGACCAATGGCACTGTTCATTTGCACACGGAAACCCCTGTTGACATGAATGTTGCCCTTATCGTCGACCCATGGTACTCTGAACATTACCACCCTTTCAGGTTCGACCATGCGTTCCAACAACATTTTATCTTTATATTGCGGATTTTCTTCAATGAACGGAATGATTGTTTCGGCTACTTCTTTAACTGCCTGTAGAAACTCAGGTTCATTGGGATTTCTTTTCTCCACATAATTTAAAAAATCATTGATTTTACTTTTTAATGATTTCGCAACACTCATAAATAAAATTTTTTATTGTAAGGGCAAATGTAGAAATAATTCTAAATTATTATGAATTTAATCCATTTTTTAGACAGGAGAAAAAAATTTTCCGGGTAATGCCGTTATTTTACCTTTTAATTCTAATTGCAATAAAACAGATAGTAATTTTTGCGGATTCCATCCAAGTTTTTGCAACATATGCTCCAGATGAAGGCGTTGTTGATGTTCAAACAATTGCATAATGCTTTTTTCGTCTTCGGTCAGGTCATCATGATTGGATTCTTCAAAAAGTTTGGTTTGTTTGGCATCGTCTTTTTTCCAATTCATGTAAGCAAGGAGATCAGCGGCATTTTCGATTAATTGGGCCATGTTTTGCTTGATCAAATGATTACATCCTGAGGATGTTTTGATTCCCGGCCTGCCCGGCACTGCCAAAAGTTCGCGGTCATATTCGATTGCCCATTGAGCCGTAATCATGGCTCCTCCTTTAACATCCGATTCCACCACCAATACCGCATCACTAAGCCCTGCAATAATCCGGTTGCGTGAAGGAAAATTGCCGGGATGCATGTCTTGTCCTATCGGATATTCGCTGACCATGCAATTATTGTGATCCAACAACCGGATGGCGTGTTTTTTATGTTGAGGAGGATAGACAATATGCAAGCCATGAGCCATCACTGCTACAGTGGAAAGGTTATTGTCCATTGCGGCCAAATGAGCCGTAATGTCGACACCTGTGGCCATGCCACTCACTATTTGCAAGGACATATCTTTCAATTCGCTTATAAATCTTTCTATCCAGAGTTTGGCTTCCTGTGTGCATTTACGCGTGCCTACAACAGCCAGTGAATATTTTTGTTGAAAATTGATGTTACCTTTGACAAACAACAAAACCGGTGCGTCATGACATTGCTTTAGTTTTTTGGGGTATTCGGCATCTGCGATGCACAACATTTTGATGCCGTGTTTTTCCATTGATTCCAGTTCTTTATGGGCTTTTTCCAAAGCAATATTTTTTTTGCTTTGTTGAGACAAGATTTTGGGAAATCCGGGATGTTTAAATCCGGGAGAGAAAATTTCTTCCGGGTCGAAATGCATCAATAACTTCCTTTGAGTGATTGGCCCAATTCCGTCCAGAAAAGTCAGCGCCAGAAGATATATTTTGTCTTGTAGTGTCAACATAGACCGGTTAAAAACCACAATTGCATGGTTTTGAAAATTTGATTTCCGTATTTGGCAATAATTGACGGATGATTTCTTGCTCTTTGCGGTTCATGGCAATGACTCTCATATCCAAAACCCGCAGTTTTTTCAAACGGCTTATTTCGGGAGGTAAGAAAGCCAGATTGGTTCCCCAAACATCCAATACTTCCAGGGAATCAACAAAAGCTATTTCTTTGGGCAGTTGATCAATTTCGGTCCGGTTGAGCACCAATTCTTTCAAATGACGTAACTTGCCGATGCAAGGCGGAATGCTGTCAAGAGGATTTTTAGACAGATCCAGGTATTCGAGTTGGGAAAAATTGCAAATGACCTCGGGGAAATTTTTCAATCGGTTGCCATATAATTTTAAATATTTCAGACGATAAAATTTAGACAATTCTTCGGGAAATTCTTTTAATTTTTTTTTGCTCAAATCTATGGCAAAAACACTGTCGACCGGAACATTTTTGAGTGACTCCAACGAGCGGTATATTTTGGTTGATTGCGAAAATAAAAGATTAGCGACCGGATTAATGATGAAATAAAGTATGAATGCTATTTTGCGCAGCGACAACATCTTTTTCTATTTGTTTTTTCAATTCGTTTAAATTGCCAAAATTTTTCTCTTCTCTGATAAACGTTAGAAATTCTATTTTTATGTTTTTTTCGTATATGTTTTCTTGAAAATCAAAAATATAAACTTCCACTGTAGGCTGATTTGACGGCAAGGTTGGTTTTATGCCAACATTACAAATTCCAAAATAATCGTTGCCGGAGAGTGTAACCTTCACAAGATAAACGCCAAATTTAGGAAGTAATTTGTAAGGATAGCCCCAATCGATGTTGGCTGTTGGAAAACCCAATTGTTTCCCAATGCCTTTACCGTATATAACCTTGCCGGACAAGCTGTAATACCGTCCAAGATAACCAGGCATTTCTTCCACTTTACCTTCGGCAAGCAATGTTCTGATTTTTGTCGATGAAATTTTTATTCCGTTGAAATCTACCGGTTTGAGTTGCTCGACGCTAAAATTTAATTGTTTTGATAAATTCATCAGGTCTGAAAAGGTTCCTTGCCTGTTACGGCCAAAACGATGGTCATATCCGACCAGTAGATGTTTCATGTTAAATTTTTCGATGAGAAATTTTTCGACAAATTCATCAGAAGTCAATCTCGAAAAATCCAATGTAAAAGGGATGATTATCATGTAGTCGGGGTTGAAGGAGCTGATTATATCAATTTTTTCTTCGGGGGTGGTAAGTAATTTAATTTCATCGTGAAGATTTTTTAATACTAACTTGGGATGAGGGTCAAAAGTGACGATGGCTGAAGCAAGATTCATTTCTTTAGAACGTTGTATGAGAGTTTTGATAACATATTGATGACCTCGATGCACACCATCAAACATTCCCATAGTGATGGCTGTAGGGTAAGGAATGCGAATGTCGTCTGTATTACGAATGATTTTCACGGTTGCCGGGTTTGGTGTCTTTTATCAACATATAAATGGCCAAAGCAATGCCAAATATCGAAAAAATTAGGGTAAACAAGTAAAATTTAATGTGTAGAAATCCATCCAACGCATGACCACCCCATGTAAACAATCCAATGATAAGAATCATTTTGAAGACGGTGGTCAGCACCTGTGCATATTGATCAGGTATGCGATACTGCGGCAAGGTTTTGTTTATTGATATTGTTTTCTTTGGATGATTGTTTATTCATGGTGCATGTACCGTTGAAAACTGCACCTTCTTCAATGGAAATTTTATTGGTGGTGATATTGGCATTCAATTTTGCGTGGCTTCTCAAGTGAAGCAAACCAACAACAGTAATATCTCCATCGATGTAGCCGGCAATGTCGGCATTGTTGCAAAACAAATCTCCTCTAAAACGACCGGTTTCGCTAATCACAACTTTGCCTTCACATTTGAGCGATCCTTCAAAACTCCCTTCTAATCTCACGTCACCTTTGCACTCCATTTCTCCTTTAATTAAAGTGTTTTGGGCAATAATATTAACCAAAACCGGTTCTGTTTTTTCTTTTTTGTTGGTAATCATTTTGTTTCCTCTTTCTTGCAAAAATATAAAATAATCCCTATTTTTCGAAAAAAACAAATTTATTTGTTTTTTGATATTTGTTTACATGTTTTTTTAAAAATATGAACTATAGAAAAATCAATTTCAAGTTTTTAATAGATATTTAAACATTCTGAATGAAATTATTGTGAATTTTTAATTTGTGAAAAGAACTTTTGATATCCTTCTATGTCTTTTTCTTTGTAAAAAATTTGGAAATTAGATTTTGAAATAACAAAATACACCGGTTGTGCCTGATGAAAATATTTAAGTATGGTATGGTTTTTTGAGACGGCATCGTAGTAATTCATGGCTTCGTTGAGATTTGGAAATGTTTTAATCTGAAGCATGTTAAATTGATCATTAAATAGAATGGAATTCGAAAAAAGCTGTTTTTGGCTAAACAAAGCAGTATTGAAGTTAGAGAAATAATTTTTTACATTGTTCATAGAAATTTTGTTTTCATCAATCAATGCCACAAAGAAGTGGTCTTCCATGGGGGCATAAAGATATTCGGTTTTTTTTGCAAATTGTTGATTGTTTTGGGCGTTTTGTGCAGTTTGATTGATTTGGTCGATTTTTTTTAAAATTTCTTCTGCCAAAGGTTTTTCTTCGCTTTGAGGATATGTTTTGACGAATTCGTTTAAGAGTGTTTTAAGTGTGTCATTACCATACAATTTCCCTAAATTAAGGGCTTTAAGAAAAGAGAATTTGTCCATAATATGATTGTCGGGGAAGTTTTCGAACGATGCCAGGCAACGGGTCAGCGATGTTTGGTAATCGCCGCTTTTGTAGTAATTGTAAGCTGCAGAATAATAATTTTCTACTCTTTTTTTGTCGATGTCTTGATTTTTAAGATAATCGGGGTCGTTGATCAAACGTGCATAATCTGAATAGGGAGCTTTTTCGAGCAGCAGATTTTTGTAGTGTTCGGCTTTCGAAAAATTTTGTATTTTCTGATAGTTTCTAAAAAGTTGATAATATACCGGAATAATCAGTTCGGATGTATCGTATTTTTCAACAATTTTTTCAAATGCATCGATCGACTTTTGTAGGTCATTGAAGTTTTCTTTGTAAATAAATCCCAGCTGGTAGTATGCATCAAGAATTTTTGCATGAGAAGCCATTTTCTGTTCTTGGGTCAGTGGTAAATCTTTTAAGTAGTATTCTTCGGAAAACATTGGATTGTTGTCGGGGTTTGTTGTTTCTTGTTTGGATGAATCTTGATCATTTGCAAGGTTAAATGAGGAAGACATTTTCACAGATCGTCTCCAATTGTCTTCCAGTGGCCGGTCGCCCCAACGTTTGCGAAATTCTGTAAATCCAAATCCCAGTGCTGTAGGATTATAAAAATACCATTCTCCGGTTGAGGTGTTGTTGGAAGCAAGGGCATTGTTGTTATTTAAAAAATTCCCTTGTGTTTGTTCTGATTCTTGTTTTTCTTTAGCTTGAGCGATGAGTTTTTCAATAATTTCTTTTCTTTTTTCTTCGGGCATTTCGGCAACCCGCAGCAAACTGTCTTCTTTTTCAACGATATTGATGTATATCACCAAATTTTTCAAAGCTTTTGTCCGGTCTTCAATTTCATAATAGTCCGGATGGTTGTTATCGAGATTCATCAAGCAAGAATCATAATATGCAGCGGCATTTTTGTAATCGGGTTTGGCAAAATAGTATTTTCCGAGCCGTAGGTAGGCCTGCCATTTAATTTTTTTGTTATTTCCGACAGCTGCCGCTTTGGCAAAGTAATCCATGGCGGTGGCTTCTGCATTTTCCCTTAAGGCAAGTTCACCAAGGGCAAAGTATATCTGGTCGCGATATTCTTTGTTTTTTTTATCAGCAAGCATTTTCAATAATTCTTTTTTAATTTCTCCGGATTTGCCACTTGCCACATCAAAATAAATGGCCCTGAACAATTTTGCTTGAAATTCCATTTCATAATCAGGTTTCCATTTAATAACCAGCGAGTAATATTTTGTAGCATCTTTGAAATTACCTGTTTTTTGAGAGAGTTGTGCCAAAATGAAGGCCCAACGTGAACGGATTTTCTTGTTTTTTTGTTTGACCATAGCTTTGTTAAGCCATTCGATAGCATCTTCCCATTTTTGTTTTGTGATAAAATAATCGGCTTTTATGGCATAATATTGTACCTTTTGATCTTCATCGGTGATTTTTTCGTCATTGTCTATTAAGTTGATAAGATTTGCTGCTTTGTTATATTGTTTTAAGTGCATATAACATTGAATCATGCCCATGAGGGCATCGATGCGCGAAGGGTCGCCTTTAAAGTTTTGGGCGACAAATTCATAAGTTTCTATGGCTGTAGTAAAATCGTATTTATACATGTGAGCTTTTGCCATTAAAAGATAGCTCTCGTCGATCCATTTGTTTCTTTCTTTTTTTCTGATAAACATGGAGTGTCTGACAATGACACGGTTACATTTTTCTATAACTTTGTCCATGTCTTGTTGCCAGGATTTTGCTTCTTCTTCGGAGGGAAAAAGAAAGACAGGCAGTAATTCGTCATAAACATATTTATAATTGTTTGCAAAAGTTTGTTCTCTTTGGCGCATTATTTCACGGGCATTGAAATAACCATTGTAATGTGTGGTCAATTGATGGTAAAAACGATTGATGGGTTTGTCCTTTTTGACGGAACAACCTGACAACAAGATTGCCAGGAAGAAAATAACTGCTATAGAGTATTTGACGGGTTGCACAATTCGACTAACGTATTTTAAATGTTATTATTTTAATTGTCGGTAACATTTGGCAAAGATAAGTGAATGAATTTTAGCAACGGATGCCCATCACCAAAACATCGTCTACCTGGTCGAGATTTCCCTTCCAATTATTAAAATATTGTTCGATCAAAATTCTTTGTTGATCGCAATCTTTATCAGAAACTTCTATGATCAAGTTACGGAAATTTTTATACATTATTTTTTTCCCTTTGGCTCCTCCAAACTGATCGGCAAAACCATCGGTAAACAAATATAACATATCTCCCTCTTCGAATTTAAATTGATGGTTGGTAAAAATTTTTGTTTCCTTTTCATAATAAGACCCAATGGCATATTTATCACCTTTGAATTCGGTCAGGTGTTTATTTCTAACCAAATAAAGGGGGTTATTAGCGCCGGCAAACTCAATAGTTTTATTTTTTCTGTCGATTTTTACAAGAGACATATCCATACCATCTCTGGTATCCCCGTCTTTTTGATGAAGGGCTTCGGTAATCAATTTATTCAGTTCTGTGAGTATTTCAGCAGGAGAGCCCCCGTCCAGTTCTTCGATGGTTTGATTTAAATTATTATATCCGACAATGCTCATAAAAGCTCCGGGCACACCGTGTCCGGTACAATCAACAGCTGCTGCATATACACAACCATTGCGTTCGCTCACCCAATAAAAATCTCCACTGACAATATCTTTTGGTTTGTAAAATATGAAATAATTTTTCAATAATTTTTTCAAAACATTTCCGGGAGGCAAGATTGCTTCCTGCAACCTGCGGGCATATCGGATACTGCTGGTAACCTCGCGGTATAATTCTTCAATTTTTTTACTTTGTTTTTCAAGTTCTTCCTTCTGTCTAACTACTTCTGCGGTTCTTTCTATAACTTTTCTTTCCAATTCTTCTTCGTTTTGCTTCAAGTCGTCGCGCATTTTCAACAAGGCATAACCCAGATCGTCATATTCACTGAGCGGGGTATACTCGGCGGTGAAATCTCCTGAACCTACCTTTTCGGCAAATTCCTTGGTTTTTTTCAACGCTTGAATTAAAGTGTCAATGGCATTTGCCATTTCGCCAATTTCGTCATTTGGAGCAGTGATAGGTTGGTCGGGATAAATACCTTTGCTTAAATTAAGAATGACATTTTTGAGTTTGAATACCGGTTTTACGATAGACCTTGTCACATAAAAGGCAATGATGATACCGAAAATAACCAATCCAACACCAAGATAACGAAATAAAAATTGCAAGCGTTCGAATGATGCAATCATTGACTCGGTCATTGTTTCCGAACGCAATTTCTGCCGTTTGATCAAATCATCCAGCTGGAAAAGAATTTCATCCGTTTTTTCATATACCCGGCCGCCGCTCTCTACTTCTATTTGAGCCAGGAAGCGGTTTTGTGGATCATTGTAACTTTCAAAATCCGGCAAATAATTTCTGATTTCTTCATGTAGTTGCCAGAGTTCATCAAAACTGATAAAAATATCTTGCAGAATTTTTTGTTCTTCTTCCGGCCACAAATAGTAGAGCGTTTTCAGGCGTGTTTTTATATAGGGATATTCTTTGTTTTGAAGATTGATTAATTTTTTTTTGTCAGGATCGTCTTCCAAACTTCTTGGAGTATAGACCCATGTATAGATTAACAATTTCGATCGATAAGTAAGCGATTTTAATTCTTCGAGTGCGGCAAGCGAAGGGTTGTGAAGATTGATGATTTCGTCGTTAATGGCTTTACTTTCATTCAGTGTTTTGTTGGTAATGGCAAAAACCAGTATAGTAAATAGTATGAGAATACCAAAACCTAAACCAATTTTAGTTCCTATGTTAAATTTTAACTTCATGTAGTTACGTGCGAAGTTACCTTTTTTCAAGAGATTTTAACTGTTGGTCATAATAATCTACCATCTCATAATTGTTTAATCCACGGTAGATGCCTTTCAATGCTCTGATTGCTTCGACTTTCTGTGGGTTAACATCGAGAGATTTTTTGATATATGGCAATGCTTTTTCAAAAAGATTGACACATTCGTCCATTTTCTTCTCTAATTCCATGAAATCTGCATCATAATCCAGGTTTTTTATCAAGTAAACAGCTTTATTGTAATAAACGATTCCCAGGTTATACAGAGCTTTGTCGTGTTTGGGGTTGATTTCGAGCACTCTGTTATAGTAGTATTCAATTTTTTCTCTGTAATTTTCATTTTCGTAATTGGAATTTTCATATAGAGCCAGATAAACATTGCCTGCCACAAAATAAAACTCTTCGTCCATCTTATTGAAATTAAAAGAAGGGTCCAAACGCGATTTCAAGTATTTAAAACGCTGGTATTTTTCAATAACATGCTGCAATGTTGCTTCATTGACTTGATAAAGATTACTTTCTTTACCTGCAAGTTCATTGAAATATTCTGCGGTTTCATTGAAAATAGAGGAAACCAAAAAGTTGGCCATTTTCGTGGCAGATTCTTTATATTCGTTATGATTGTCAAGCTCTATGGAAATCAACAAATAAGCAATGGCCGAGTCGCGGTAAGATTCATTTTTACGCTCTTTGAACAGTTCTTTATAGATATACCCTTTGTAATACCATGTGCGAGCTTCTTTGTTGTAAAGAGATAGCATTGAACCTTTGTCTATAAGTTCTTTAGCTTTGTCGAGGTTGCCTGCTTGAAATTCGATGATAGATTGGTCGATGATGTCTTGGGCGGCAACATGTGTGTGGCTGCACAACAATGTTACAATCAGTATCGCAATGGGCCATATGTATTTTAGCGGTTTCATTAATTAACCAAAATTGCCATGGACTCGAGAGCCGAATTTACTTTCAACCCACGGTCTTCTATATTTTTTTTATTCATTTCAAATTTCAAACGGTTGTTGACTACAATAAAATTGATACAAGCCCCCGCTGTTGCCAGGCCATTTCCTTCTGTAATAAGCAGCGACGATAATTTTTTGGTTTTTTTTAAAACCAGATCAAACAAATGGCTTTTATCCCGTGAAAGCACCAAGATATGACATTTTTCAATTTTTTCGGGGTCAAACTCCACCACTTCAATTTTTTGATTGCCAACTTTTTTAATTTGAGCCATTGAAATCAGTTCTTTTTTTAGTGATTCGTCCCCAATAACACCGATGATAAAATTTCCTTCACGATAGCTTTTAGGCCATTCGATATATTTTGTGAAATTATAAATGAATACAGATTTGATTTTGGCATTCGTATCGATATCTTGTTGAAATGAAGTAAGTGTCAGCAGTAGAATTGCCGCCAGTGATATTTTGAAAATATTTTTCACAATTTGAAAACAAGCATTAAAGGAATTTTTGCAAATTCCAAGCCAAAGATAAAATAAATGTTGAAATAATCTCTAAATCGTCACCAATAAATTTAATTCAATCAACTTTGTAGACGAAAAATGAGTGAAAAAAAAGAGTTGAGAATTCGGGATTAATCTTTTTTTCTTCCGGATGATTTTGAACGGGATGATTTTGAACCGGCTTTTCTGTTGGATTTCATTAAACTTTTAGAATAGCGGCTTTTGGTTGCCGAAAAAGATTCACCGGGTGCTTTTCTGGTTTTTCTGGAGAAACGGTATTGGGCTCTTTTCTTTTTTGAGAATCTCCAAAAGAAAGGCATTTTGCCCGAATTGACATTCGACCCCTTTTTTGTTTTACGGGTAAAGGCATCACGATAATCAACTACCTCTGTTTCGTATGCAGTGGCAGACACTTTGTTTTTCTTTTGAGAAAAGCCAAGAAGCGACAAAAAGGATAAAAATAAAAAAGCAAACCAGCGCATCATAAAAAAATATTGTTAGTAAAGGGATTAATTACCGTTGTTCTCCAATGTGGCGATATCTCTGTCAAACAGATATAGCCCTCCTTTGTCGTTACCGATTAATTTGAGTTTATCCAAAATAGTACGTGCCAAAGCTTCTTCTTCTATTTGTTCGGCAACATACCATTGCATGAAATTGTGCGTGGTATAATCTTTTTCTTTTAGACAAAGATCTACCACGGAGTGTATGTTTTTGGTAACCTTTACCTCATGATCATAAATTTTTTCGAATATTTCATTTAAACCAGCATAGGAAACCGGTGGAGCTTCAAGGGAAGGAACGGTAGCTTTTCCCCCACGCTCGTTGATATAACGTATAAGTTTTAACATGTGCATCCTTTCTTCATCCGAATGTTTGTAAAGAAACTCCGCCACACCTTGAAATCCGTTTATTTCAGCCCAAGAAGCCATACCAAGATAAATATGTGACGACATGGCTTCGACCTTAACTTGTTCATTCAATGCTTTTTCAATTTTTTTGCTTATCATTTCCTTAACATTTATTAAAATTTTGTTGCCGTAAAGATAGGTATTTTTTTATTCGTGTACAATTAATTTGAAACCTTTTCCGTGAATGTTGATAATTTCTATGGACGGGTCCTTTTTTAAGTATTTTCTTAACTTAGAAATATAAACATCCATACTTCGTGCTGTAAAAAAATTATCAGCCCCCCATATTTTTTCCAAAACTTCTTTTCTTGGAACCATTCCGCCTTCTTGTGCTGTCAGTAGTTTAAGCAACTCATTTTCTTTGGTGGTTAGATTTTTAACCTGATTGTCTATGATTAATGTTTGTTTTAACGGATTATAGATGAATTTACCTATATTAATTTCTTTCGGTGTCTCAACTTTGCCTGGTTTTGAGCCGGGTTCTTTGTATACTCTTTTAATGACTACCTCTATTCTTTTTAACAGCTCATCCATGCTGAATGGTTTGGTGATATAATCATCTGCTCCCGACATAAATCCTTCTAAAGTATCTTGTTTTTGTGATTTTGCAGTGAGAAAAATAATGGGAATCTCTTTGTTGATTTGTCTGATTTCTTTGGCAAGTGTGAAACCATCCTTTTTAGGCATCATCACATCCAAAACACATAAGTCAAATTTCTCTGATTTGAATGACTTGAATGCCTCTTCCCCATCCCTGCATAAAACAACATCATATTCTTTGGCCGTTAAAAAATCTTTTAACAACTCACCAAGATTTAAATCATCTTCGGCCACTAAAATTTTATACTTCTTCATAATCGTTTTTATTAAAATCAAAGGGTAAATATAGAATAAATTTTGAACCTTTCCCAAAATCACTTTCAACAATTATCTTTCCTCCGTGTTTTTCTACTATATCTTTTGAATAGCTAAGGCCTAAACCAAATCCTTTGACATTATGAACGTTTCCGGAGGGTACACGGTAAAAGCGGTCGAAAATTTTTTTCAACTCTTCTTTTTTGATCCCTATGCCTTTGTCGGAAATCGTTATTTTTATGCCTGTGGCCGTATTTTGGGTTGTGATTTTGATGATGGGTTTATCGGGAGAATATTTTATGGCATTTTCAATAATATTGTTAAAGACATTTGACAAATGTCCTTTATCGCCTTTTATGACAGGATTTTCGGCAAGAAATTCGGTTTCTATGGTGCCACCACGGCTTTCTATTTGTAAGGCAAAATGTTGTATGCTTTCTGCCAAAATATGATGAATGTCGGCTTCCTCGATTTTTAGCTTAAATTCCGGCTCTTGCCATGTAGCACTCTTAAGAACCGATTCTACCATTACGGAGAGTCTTTTGGCTTCTTCTTTGATCATTCCAAGGTATTTTTTGCGAAGTTTTTCATTATTGAAAAACACAGGATCTTCCAATGCCTCTTCTGCCAATGAAATGGTGGCAATGGGCGTTTTCAACTCATGCGTCATGTTGCTGATAAAATCATTTTTAATTTCGCTTAGACGTTTTTGTTGAACGATTGTGTAAATGGTGATGATGAAACCGGCAATGATCAGAATAGTCAAAATAGACGATGCCGACAAAATCAACAACATATCTTTTAAAATATATTGGTGAAATTTAGGAAGGTAAAGATGAAGAAAAACCGGCCGGTTTAGTAATTCTCCGGAATATATCTGAACAACATAAGGTGAGGAGAGTATTAAATCTTTTTTTTGAAGATTACTGCAAATGATAATGTCGTTTTGTTGATAGGTGACGGCAAAGTCATATTTTGTTTTGATATTCATGCGTTTCATTTCGTTTTTTAATAGAGAGTCGATTTTATCCGTATTGAAACGCATGTAAACCGGTCTGTATTCGCCCCAATTGACTTGTGAAAACACTTTTTCGATCCAGAGTGCCCGGTTCATTTCGTCGAAATTAATTTCGTTGGACATTTGTGTAAACAGTAAAGGGTTTTTTTTGAAAACCTCTATTAAAATACTGTCTTTTTTAATGTCTAATTGACCATTCAACAAAAATTCGTTTAATCTTTCTTTAAATTTCAATCGTTGCCGATTTTCTTCGATTTCCAGTTGTTTGGCCACATGGTCAAGAACTATATAAATGTTATGTGAGAATTCTTCTTCTTTCAGAAGAAAAAAAGAACGCATGAAATATATTTGTAGAAATATAAGGGCTGATATTATAAATATTCCAAACGAAACAGCCAAAATAAATTTACGCTTATTCATATAACAATTTTAGAAAAAAAATTTTCATTTCAACGGCTTGTGTAATTTTACACAGATAAAATTATTTTACAAATAACATAAAATAAATACTTAAGTAGCATGAAAATAATAAAAAATTATATCGATGGTCAATGGCATGATCCGGTTGATGGTCAATACCTGGATAATAAAAATCCCGCAACCGGAGAAGTTTATTCCAAAATTCCCGATTCAAATGTCAAGGATGTGGAGAAGGCCGTGAAAGCTGCTCAAAAATCCTTCAATGAATGGAAAAATACTCCGGCCGAAAAAAGGTCGGAATACATGTTGAAAATAGCAGCTAGAATACAGGAGCGCCTGGACGAATTGGCCTTAGCCGAAACCAATGATAACGGTAAGCCTTTAAATCTTTCAAAAAAAGTTGATATACCAAGAGCTTCGGCTAATTTTAAATTTTATGCTACCGGTATATTGCATCTACAAAATGAGAGTTATTTTATGGAGAAAACAGCCGTGAATTATACCTTGCATCAACCGGTGGGGATAGCCGGCTGTATCTCTCCCTGGAATTTGCCTTTGTATTTATTTACATGGAAAATAGCTCCCGCATTGGCTGCCGGTTGCACGGTGGTAGCCAAACCTTCAGAAATAACGCCAATGACTGCATTTATGTTGTCTGAAATTGCTATGGAATGCGGTTTGCCTCCCGGGGTGTTAAACATTGTGCATGGTACAGGTCCCGGTGTGGGCGAGCCAATTGTTGCTCATCCATTGGTGAAAGCGGTATCATTTACCGGAGGCACGTCCACCGGAAGAAAAATAGCTTCCATTGCAGCGCCGATGTTTAAAAAGCTTTCACTTGAGTTGGGAGGAAAAAATCCGAGCATCGTTTTTGCCGATGCAGATTTCGATAAAGCACTTAAGGGAACGATATTGGCAGCTTTTTCAAATCAAGGACAGATATGTCTATGCGGATCACGTCTTTATGTCGAGAAGCCGGTTTATGAAAAATTTAAAGAAGCATTTGTTGAGAAAGCTTCACAATTGAGGGTTGGCGATCCTTTAGAAAACGAAACACAAGTAGGGGCTCTGGTCTCAGAAAGTCATATGAATAAAGTTCTTGCATATATTGAACTGGCACAAAGAGAAGGTGGAAAAATTTTGTGTGGTGGCGAAAGGATTAAGTTGCAAGGACGTTGTGCCAATGGATATTTTGTGGCCCCAACGGTGATAGAGGGGTTAAGTATCAATTGCAGAACAAATCAAGAGGAAATTTTTGGTCCTGTTGTTACCATTGAACCGTTTGAAACTATTGATGAATTGTTGGATAAGGCCAATGGAGTGGAATATGGTTTGGCTGCAAATCTGTGGACACAAGATATAAACAAAGCATTGTATGTTTCCGAACATTTGGAAGCCGGCATAGTTTGGGTGAATACCTGGCTGTTGCGTGATCTGAGAACTCCTTTTGGAGGTATGAAAAACTCCGGAGTCGGCCGGGAAGGCGGGTTTGAAGCTTTGAAGTTTTTTACCGAGCCCAAAAATGTTTGTATAAAATACTATTAAAAAGTTAAAAACGTCTGCAATGCTTGTTGATTTCAATTAAAAAAATCTCAGTGGTGATTGAATTGTTGTTAGTATTATTTACCCTGCATAACACATTGGTGGGGCTCTATTTTTATTTACATGTCAGAAAAGAAAAAAAGACAAAAAGAAATCATAATTTTCAAGGGTTTTCGCTGATCATTCCATTTCGCAATGAAAGCAAAAGAATTAAAGATTTGTTGGATTCTTTAAATATTCTTGAAGGGTGGCAAGAGGCAGAAGTTATTTTCGTGGACGATCACAGTGAAGACGATACAAGCTCAATCATAAAGGAATGCACCGGAAAATTCAATTTTCGATGTATAATTGTTAAAAATAAAGAACAAGGTAAAAAGCAAGCTGTTCTCACCGGAATCGTTTCGGCGAAAAATGAAAAAATTCTTTTGACAGATGCCGATTGTCTGATTTCCAAAGAATGGATTCAAAAAATGTTGATAGCTCTTGATACCAACGATTTGGTTTTAGGTTTATACTCTGCAAAAGACTATCTTAGAAATGATTTATTATTTATATTGCAAAAAGTTGAGTTCACTGTTTTCTCCTTATTGACATACGTTTCTGCAAAATTAAAAGCGCCCTTTCTGGCAAGTGGGGCATCCATGGGTGTCAGAAAAAATTTTTACTTGCAATCAACGAAGTACTTGCGTCCGGATATAGCATCCGGTGACGATATGTTTTTACTGAATTATGCTTTGGAAAAATCAAATAACAAAATAAAAGTGAATGCTGTGTGGGCGTTCGTTAAAACAGATATTGCCTTAACGTGGCAGCAATATTTTTCACAAAAATTACGCTGGATGGGGAAAATGAAGCATTTGGGAACAATCATCAAAATGAGATCCTGGTTTTGGGGGATAAACTTTTTGGCTTTTTATTTAATGGTCGTTAAAATTTTAATTTTTAACCTTTCAAACATTGTGATTGGTCTATTAATATCATTAATAAAAGTCACGATTGATGTATTGTTTATATCTTTGGCAGGAAAAATATCAAAAATTAAAATTAATTGGATAGAAGCAGCTTTTTTTTACATTTGCTATCCTTGGGTTATACTATGGGTTAACATAATGCCCATAAAGGGTAAACCGGAATGGAAAAACAGGAAAATAAAATAAAAACAGAAAAAGAAAGGTCGCATACATTGTATGATCTTGCTTGGAAAAGATTTAAACGAAACAAGCTGGCTGTAATATCGGTGTATGTGATAGTATCTGTTGTGTTAATAGCCATTTTGGGCCCGTTTATCAGGCCGGATTCTTCGCCTAAAGCCAATAAGCAACATTTAGAAATCACTTTAAAACCGCCGGGGTTTGAAGTATTGATGATCAGGATTAATAAAAATGACCGCCCCAATCAACAATCTTTTTTTGAAAAATTACTATGGGGAATTGAGCCTGATTATACTGAAATGCCTATATATTCTTATCGTTTTGTAGGAACAAAAATTCAAGTGGAAAAATATACTGGTAAAAATCCAAACAATGGTGCCTGGCTGGAGTTTGATCTTCCGGATGTGGTATATCATTTGAAACCCGGATCACCTATCGTGCAAAATGGCTTGATGCTTGAATTTACCACTTATGACGGAGAAAAACATAAGGAAGATTTTGAATTGTTAAAAAAGAAAATACTGGAAAATCATATCATCAATCAAAAGTTCTATTTTGGAACCGATCTGTATGGCAGGGATTTTTTGAGTCGTATGATGTCAGGTGCCTGGATATCCTTGTCGGTGGGATTTATTTCGGTGATCATCAGCATTGTCATAGGAATTTTTTTAGGTGCTGTGGCAGGTTATGTAAAAGGTTGGGTAGATGATGTCATTATGTGGTTGATCAATGTGGTTTGGTCTGTTCCTACTCTTTTATTTATCATTGCTATTACATTGGTTATCGGTAAAGATTTTTGGCAAGTATTTGTTGCCGTGGGGTTGACAATGTGGGTGGAGGTGGCCAGGGTCGTTCGTGGACAAGTATTGAGCATACGTGAAAAGGAGTTTGTTGAGGCCGGAAAAGCTTTGGGATATAATGATGTGAGGATTTTATTCCGTCATATTTTACCCAATGTTATGGGACCTGTGATTGTTATTTCAGCCGCCAACTTTGCATCTGCCATATTGATTGAAGCAGGATTGAGTTTTCTTGGGCTCGGAGCAGCTCCTCCCCAAGCTACGTGGGGCAAAATAATCAGTGAACATAGAGGTTATATGTTTTCAGGTGCCGGAACAGAATACCTGACCATTATCCCCGGTCTGGCTATCATGATCTTGGTGCTGGCATTTATTTTCATAGGCAATGGTTTGAGAGATGCTTTGGATGCAAAAGCGTCTCAAAAATTTTCCTCGGCTTGACGTATTAATTTTCCTGCAAAAATCCCATCACTGTTTGAAAAAAAATTTCAGGTTGTTCGGCATGCACCCAATGTCCTGCTTTTTCTATCGTTACAATTTTACTTGCAGGAAAAAACTTTTTAATGTTATTTTCGTGAGTCGGTAGAATATAATCTGAAAATTCTCCTCTGATAAAAAGAGCCGGTTTGTCAAAAATATATTTTCCCGAGACAGGTCCGGATATTTCAACAATATACCTGTCAATGGCAGAAAGGTTAAATCGCCAGCGATAAGTTCCGTTTTCGGTGCGGTATAAATTTTTAGCCAAAAATTGTATCACAGGTGGTTCAGGTATAAATCGCGACAAAATTTGTTCGGCTTCTTTTCTTGATGAAGGATTGGATTGTTCAACAGTTTTTAAGGCGTCGATGATTGTTTGATGGCGAACAGGGTAGGCGTCGGGGGCAATATCGACCACTATCAATTTATTAATTATATTCGGGTGGTTTAAAGCCAATTGCATAGCCGTTTTGCCTCCCATACTATGGCCTAAAATATGTGGCTTATCCAAACCTTTGTCCCGGATAAAATCCGCAATATCTTGAGCCATAGAGGGGTAATCTATCCGGTCATGCCAGGGAGACCGGCCATGATTCCGGGCATCAACCAAATAGACGGAAAAATGCATAGAAAACCTTTTACCAAGTGTCATCCAATTGTCTAAACTGCCAAACAGACCGTGTAATATAATGAATGATTGCCGATTATCACCAAGTTTTATATAATTCAGGTTCATAAATCTTTTATTTGTCTCAAATACATTTGTACAGTATTTTCCAACCCATAGTATAAAGCATCTGCTATCAGAGCATGTCCTATAGATACTTCATCGATAAAAGGAATATTTCTGATTAAATAATTGAGATTATGTAAATTCAAATCATGTCCTGCGTTGATACCCAGCCCACAATCTTTTGCAGTGGCAGCCGCTATTTTATAAGGTTCTATGGCTTTTTCCTTGTTGATAAGATAAGTTTTTGCATAGGGTTCGGTATATAATTCTACACGGTCGGTGCCTGTATCTGCAGCAGCTTTTATAATATCCGGGTCAGGATCAACAAAAATAGAGGTTCGAATGCCTGTGTTTTTAAATAATTCTATCATTTTTTTTAAAAAAGACATCTCTTTTTTTACATTCCATCCATGGTCGGATGTAATTTGCCCTGGATGATCGGGGACCAGGGTTACTTGATGAGGTTTGACTTCCAACACTAAATCAACAAATTTGTCAATAACAGGATTCCCTTCGATATTAAATTCTGTTTTAATAAGTGGCGCGATTTGTCTTACGTCCGAATATCTAATGTGCCTTTCGTCAGGACGTGGATGAACCGTGATGCCCTCAGCACCAAAATTTTCAATATCAACTGCAGCTTTGGTTACATCAGGTATATTTCCCTGCCGGGCATTACGAATCAGGGCAATCTTGTTTATATTTACGCTTAAACGTGTCATAGTTGGGGAAACTCTCCTACCATTTTTGAAGGATCGACCCATTCGTCGAATTGCTCGGGTGTAAGTAACCCTAATTCAACAGCTGCTTCTTTCAAAGTTTTATTTTCTTTATGGGCTTTTTTGGCAATTTTTGCGGCATTTTCATAGCCAATGTGAGGGTTAAGTGCAGTCACCAACATTAATGAATTATTTAAATGCTTGCGGATATTTTCATGATTGGGTTCTATGCCCACAGCGCATTTATCGTTGAAAGATACGCAAGCATCACCAAGCAAACGGGCAGAAGTAAGCACATTATATGCGATTACAGGTTTGAAAACATTAAGTTCAAAATGCCCATTGGATCCGGCTACAGTTACAGCCATATCGTTACCCATCACTTGTGCACAAACCATTGTCATTGCCTCGGGTTGGGTTGGGTTAACTTTTCCGGGCATGATGGAAGACCCCGGTTCATTGTCGGGGATGAATATTTCACCTATTCCACAACGGGGGCCGGATGCCAACATTCTAATGTCGTTGGCAATTTTCATGAGAGAAACAGCCAATCGCTTCAGAGCTGCGCTTAACTCGACCATTGCATCATGTGCAGCAAGTGCTTCAAACTTGTTGGGTGCAGTACGGAATGGATAACCGGTGAATTCGGCAATATATTTTGCTACCAAAACATCGTACCCTTTTGGAGCATTAAGCCCTGTTCCGACGGCTGTGCCGCCTAATGCAAGTTCTGCAACCATTTCAAGAGCATTTTCAATAGCTCTTTTGCCATTTTTTAGTTGTTGAACATATCCTGAAAACTCCTGCCCTAATGTTAAAGGTGTGGCATCCATAAAATGAGTTCGTCCTGTTTTGACAATCGGCATAAATGCTTTTGCTTTGTCTGTAAGGGTTTTAGTTAGTTTCTCCAAACCGGGCAGGGTAATCTCCCGAACCATTTTGTATGCAGCAATATGCATAGCCGTAGGAAATGTGTCGTTGGATGATTGGGATTTGTTAACATCATCATTGGGATGAAGAATTTTTTTCTCGTCTGTGAGTTTACCGCCATTGATCACGTGTGCACGATTGGCAATTACTTCATTGACATTCATGTTGCTTTGTGTTCCTGAGCCGGTTTGCCAAATGACCAATGGAAACTGATCATCCAATTTGCCTTCCAAAATTTCGTCGCATACACGGGCAATCAAATCGCGTTTTTCCTGTGACAATACTCCCAATTCATGATTGGCATAAGCAGCAGATTTTTTTAAATAAGCAAACGCATAAATAATTTCACGCGGCATGGATGCTTCAGGACCGATCTTGAAATTGTTGCGTGAACGTTCTGTTTGAGCTCCCCAATATTTGTCAGCGGGAACCTTTACTTCACCCATGGTGTCTCTTTCAATTCTGTATTCCATAATAAAATTGTTTTAAAAAATTTGCTTGCAAAATAAAATTATTATTAGTTTTGAAGCGAAAAAAAAACTTAAAAAATGTTGTACTTCGGAGTGTTTTTCTTTTTAGGAGTCGTGCTTATGGCTTTTTGGCTGTTGATATTTTTGTTGTTGGTTCTCCCGGGTGTTGTAACAGCTTTAATTGTCGAGAAATTCAATCCCGAATTGGCGGCCAAATTAATCGGAGCCAAAACAGACGATAAAGAATAATTTTTTATTTCATTGTAAAAGATTTTTCCGTGTGCATCTGCATACCACATGCATTTTTTTATTTTCAGTAAGATGTAGTATGTGAGTTTTTTAGCTCATTAATATGATTTTTTATCCACGTTTTATTTTTTAACTAGCATCTTTGTAAAAGTAATAATGTTATCTTCGAAATCTCTTTCGTTTATAAATTGATTTGAAATCGGAAGAAAATTCTTAAAAAAGTTAAAACATTTATACATATAAATATCTATATGTATATTTGCATCATGAAAAATATTTTTGAAAAACTGGAAGATTCAGCTGAAAAATTAAAGGTTATTGCTCATCCTGTAAGGATTATGATATTGAAAATTTTTCATGAAGAAGGAGAGATGACAGTGACAGATATACAAAAAAAGTTAGAAATTGATCAAGCAGTGGTTTCTCATCATTTGTCGGTGATGAGGAATAAAAATATAGTGGCATGTCGCAAAGCCGGTAAGAACAGAATATATTACTTAAAAGAAAAAAGGTTTATCAATATACTTAAGTGTGTTGAAGACAATTAAAACAAAATAAAAATTTAAAAACTATGGTAAAGAATTTAAACTCAAAAGAATTTCAAGAATCATTACAAAACGACGACAATGCTGTAATTATTGATGTAAGAACCAAAGGGGAATATTTTGAAGGGTATATTCCCGGGGCCATCAATGTGGATATTTATTCTCCTGATTTTGCTGACAAGATGATACAAATGGACAAAAGTAAAAACTACTATGTTTATTGCCGGAGTGGAGGGCGGAGCATGGCTGCGTGTCAATGGATGGTTGCCAATGGATTTCAAAATGTTGCCAACCTCAATGGCGGAATAATGGCATGGAATGGTGAAATTAAAATGGATTGATTATGAAATGGCTGTATAAACTATTTGGAATGAAAACCAGGGAAGAATTTAAAAAAATGGTCGAATCGGGTGCCATCATCGTGGATGTGAGAACACCTGCCGAGTATAAGCAAGGTCATGCTAAAAAAAGCATTAATATACCTTTGCAGAGCATTGAAGGTAAAGCAAAAGAATTAAAAGCAAAAAATAAACCCGTCATTGTTTGTTGTGCATCCGGCATGCGTAGTGCTCAAGCCAAAGCAATTTTACAAAAACATGGTATAGAAGTTTACAATGCGGGAGCTTGGAATAACTTAAATTTTTAAGCGATGAAAAAAATATTCGTACAATCTGCTGTCCTGATAATGGGAATATTCATATTGCAATTAACGGCATGCGGACAAAAAAATAGCTCCGAGGTCTCAGCAGTTGTTGAGAATGTCTCAGCCCAGGATTTTTATAAAAAAATGAAAGATAAAGATGTTGTGGTAGTTGATGTTAGAACTCCAATGGAAACTAAACAAGGCAAGATACCCGGGGCGTTGGAAATCGATTTTTATGCCGATGATTTTAAGGAGCAAATAAACCGATTAGATAAAAACAAAACTGTAATGGTATATTGCCGTAGCGGCGGGCGTAGTGCAAAGGCTGCCGAAATAATGAAAGAGATGGGATTTAAAAAAATCGTAAATTTGGAAAATGGTTTTATGGAATGGCAGAAACAAAATTTGCCGGTAGAATAAAAAACCATGAAAGTAAATTTTAAGAAAATAGGGCAAAAACTTTATTACATTATACCCGGAATGACAATTGGCTGGGGATATTGGTATTTTTTTGGTTGTGAAGGGGGTTGCACAATATCTTCGAATCCTTACATTTCAACTCTATATGGTGGGATTATGGGTTTTTTACTTTCTTTGGATACTAATAAAGAATAAATAAAATTATGAGTAAATTTCAAGAAATAATCAATGGCGATATACCGGTATTGGTTGATTTCCATGCTGTTTGGTGCGGTCCTTGTAAAATGATGGAGCCCATTATCAAAGAAATGGCGAAGGAATTTGAAGGAAAGGTAAAATTTTTAAAAGTGGATGTGGATAAAAATCCTTTGGCTGCATCATATTATCAAGTACAAGGAGTGCCTACTTTGATTTTGTTTCACAAAGGTAAAATACTTTGGCGGCAGGCAGGGGTGGTTCCTGCACCCCAATTGAAAAGTATTATTAAGAGCCACCTTTCCGAAAAAGTTTAGATAACGTCAAATTGAAACCCCCGTTCCAATAAGCGGGGGATTATTTCTGTTAATGCAGGCAATGTATTTCTCGCCGATTTCCTGCTATCATGAAATAAAAGTATAGACCCTGACCTGGCATACTTCATCACATGTTTGATGCAAAAATTGGGAGTTATAGAAGTGTCAAAATCGTAACTAATGACATCCCACATGACAATTTTAAAATTTGCTTGTAAATTTTTTGCTTGTTTCAAGGTCAATTTGCCATAGGGGGGTCTAAACAAATTTCCCGGTATAATATTTTTGGATTTTTCTACATCGTTGATATAATCTGAAAGTTTTGTAAACCAACCATTTGGGTGCGAGTAAGTATGGTTTCCTGTATTGTGGCCGAAATGCTTATACAAAGAAAAATATTGAGGGTAATTTTCTGCATTTTTGCCTAATAAAAAAAATGTCGCCTTAACATCGAATTCATTAAGTATCTCAATAACTTTTTCCGTGACACCGGGTGTTGGCCCATCATCAAATGTGAGATAAATTTTATTTTGATGATTCGGAATATGCCAAATAAAATTTTTAAAAAAATACCTGAGTATCCGGTAGTTGTATTTCATAATAAAAATTAAGCAAAAACGCTTAAAAAACCTTTTAGTGTGCTACAAAACTAACATTTGTATAGAAGAAATCAAAAAAAAAAACGATAAATTATTGAAAATAGTTATCAAATTATTTTTATTTTTGGAAACTAAATTTATATTTGCATTTTGAAATACGAAATTGTATTTAACTAATTGAATACATTTATGAAAAATAAAATGTTTTTAACAAAAAAGACGTTGCTTGTTTTTTCGTTGCTTCTGTCAAGTATGGTTTTTTCTCAGGGTGGTGTGATTGTATTAGAAGGTAATTATCAAGGTAAAAACATTTATGTTCAAAACCCCATTGCCGGTAGTGGTGTGGGTTATTGCGTTTATGAAGTAACCGTAAATGACCAGGTAACTACCGATGAAATAAACTCCAGTGCATTTGAAATTGATTTTACTGCTTTGGGATTAAAAATGGGAACTCCGGTAGTTGTAAAAATAAAACACAAAGATGACTGTAAGCCTAAAGTGTTAAATCCTGAAGTTTTGAAACCAAAAAGCACCTTCGAAACGGTTTCAATTTCAGCCACTCCCGATGGTTTGATTACTTGGAAGACGAAAAACGAAACCGGAAAATTGCCATATATAATCGAGCAATTTCGTTGGAACAAATGGGTGAAAGTGGGCGAAGTTGAAGGAGTTGGGACACCGGAAGAACACGAATATCAATTCAAAATCGAGCCCCATAGCGGAGAAAACCAAGTACGTGTCAAACAAGTTGACTATAGTGGTAAACCCAGAATATCTCCTACTGCCAAATTTGAATCAAAAGTTGAAAAAGTTACTTTCAGTCCTATCAAAGTGAAAGATGAAATTATATTTACTGCAGAAACTTTATATGAAATTTATGACTCTTATGGAAATATTGTGAAAAAAGGATTTGGCAAAACTGTAGACGTATCCAACTTGCCGAAAGGTATTTATTATATCAATTATGACAACAGCACCGGTGATACATTTATAAAGAAATAATCGGTAGATAACAATACTTTTGAAGGTCGCCTATGTGCGGCCTTTTTTGTTGTATCAAATACAAACCAATGATAAATAAAATTGAACATATCGGAATTGCAGTAAAAGACCTCGAGAAAGCCATTGAAACATTCAACCGCTTATTGGGTAAGAAGCCATATAAAGAAGAAGTGGTTGAATCGGAAGGAGTGAAAACGGTTTTTTATCAAGTGGGAGAAGTGAAAATAGAGTTGTTGGCTGCTATTCGTTCAGATGTGCCGTTGGCAAAATTTTTAGAAACAAAAGGAGAAGGGATTCATCACATAGCATTTGCCACCGACAATCTGGACGAAGAAAGAAACCGTTTGAAAGATTTTCGTTGGATTTATGCTCAAAATAGAGACGGAGCCGACAATAAGGTCATCAATTTTTTACATCCTTCTGATACACAAAAAGTATTGGTAGAATTTTGTCAGGAAAAAGAAACCCGGTAGATTCAAAGTTTTATTTTGAAAGCAAGTATTATTAAATAAATTGAATATTTCATTTAAAACACTTGAAAGCACATATCAAGTGTTAAATATTCAATCAAATTAATTGTTGTTTCCTTGCTCTTCTGCGTCAATAGTCAGGGAGGTTTTAGTTTGTAATGGGTTGCTGTACATTTCCCGGTAATGAATGCGGTTGAGGTAAATGTCTTTTGCCAGAAACATGGCGTGTCTGAATGAAGTAGGATTGGCAATGTTTTTACCTGCAATATCAAAAGCGGGACCGTGATCGGGAGAGGTTCTGACAAACGACAATCCAGCAGTAAAATTCACTCCGGTTTCGTGTTCCAAAAGCTTAAAGGGAGCCAATCCTTGATCGTGATACATGGCAAGAATTCCGTCAAATTTATTAAATAACTTGGTCCCAAAGAATGCATCGGCAGAATAGGGGCCCAAGACTATTATATTTTCTTTTTTTGCGTCAAGAATGGCCGGAATAATAAAATCTTTTTCCTCTTTGCCAATCAAACCATTATCGCCTGCATGGGGATTTAGGCCTAAAACAGCTATTTTGGGTTTGGGTATAAGAAAATCCCTTTTTAATGAATCATTTAACAATACAATGGATTGCAATATACTATCTTTGTCAAGTCGACTAGCAACCTCTTTTAAAGGAACGTGGGTTGTTGCAGTGGCAACTTTCATCAGATCCCCCACCATTATCATTAAAGGTCGGCCATTTTGGTCTTGTCCGGCAAGGTATTCGGTGTGTCCTGTAAATCCGGATAATTCTTCGGCAATTAGCGATTTATCTATAGGGGCGGTCGTCATGGCATGGATATAATTTCTTTTGATGTCAATGGTAGCGGCTTTTAAAGATAAAAATGCATATTTTGCAAGAGATGCATCCGGAGTGCCGGGCTGAATATTTAAATCTTCGTCCCACAAACTGATAATATTGACCTTGCCGTGTTGCACTTGTTTTATATCCGGGGCTTTAAAAGGATTAAAATTGTTTAAACCAAGACGTTTTTTATACCAAGAAACGGTCTTCATTCCACAATAAACCACCGGTGTGAAAATTTCAGTAATGGATGTGTCGGATAGAATTTTAAAAACCAATTCCGGACCAATTCCATTGAGATCACCAATGGTAATGCCCAAAATGACTTGATTGTTTACTTGATTATTTTTTGCTTGCATAGAGTTTGTTGATTAAATAGTGATAAATCAATCGTACACCAAAACCGGTTCCTCCTGTTCCCCAATAGTAGTAATTTTTTTCCATAAATGATGGTCCTGCAATGTCGATGTGAATCCATGGGTATGCGGTAAATTCTTGCAGAAATTTTCCGGCCGTGATATGTCCGGCAAGAGGACCACCTATATTTTTCAAATCGGCAACGTGTGATTTCAATAATTCGGAATAATCATCCCAAAAAGGTTGTATGGCAATACGTTCAAAAGTTTGATTTGCTGCTTTTTCCAGGAGTTCAAATTCTTTTTGTGTGGCTGTTCCCATGACTGCTGCCACATAATCGCCAAGAGCCCTTACGGCTGCTCCCGTTAATGTGGCCATATCGATAACAATCCTCGGATTTAGTTTTGACGCATAACATAAAGCATCGGCCAAGACGAGCCGTCCTTCGGCATCAGTATTGAGCACTTCTACGGTTTTACCGTTCATAAACCGGATGACATCTCCCGGTGCATAAGCATTTTTTGCAGGTCTGTTGTCCGTGGCCGGTATCAATGCAATCACATGCAACGGTATTTTGTTGTCAGCCAAAGCCAACATAGTGCCAAAAACGGCAGCACCTCCGGCCATATCACATTTCATGGTAGACATGCCATCGGCCGTCTTGATGTTGAGACCGCCGGTATCAAACACAATTCCTTTACCAACCAAAATGATTGGTTTGTTATTTTGATGATTTTCGGGTTTCCATTCAATTATGGTAAATGCAGGTGGATTTTCACTACCTTTATTGACAGCCAAAAGCCCGTTCATTTTGAGTGATTTTATCTTGGGGAGAGTGAGTACCTCTACTTTCAGCCCGCTTTTTTGTCCTGATTCTACCATCAATTGGGAAAAAGTTTGGGCAGTGAGGAATTCTTGTGGTTCATTTACCAAATCTCGAGTTATGAATACACATTTGCATAAATTCCATAATTCATCAACCTCTTTTTTTAATTGAAGCGATGTTATGGTTACTTTTTCTATTTTGTTGCCGAAAGATGATTTGTATTTGTCAAAACTATATGTTGATAATAAAAAACCTTCCAGAAAGTTTAAAAAGGCCTCTTTTTGTGCATAGTTTTCAATGAGAATACTTCCGGCATGGATATTTTTTAATCTTAAGAACAAAGCATTTCCTTGTCTTCTAATCGATTCATTATGGTCGTAAAAAGGAATACTATTTTCTTGCAATACCAAAAACCACCATTTGCCTTCATGATAAAATTGAAAAATGCCTTCATGGAAAGCATCAGGTAAAGCTATGTCGGGAATATTTTTTTTGTTTAAATCTTTTTTTTGACTTGCAAAAACAACTTTTGCATCAAAATCTTTTGAATCTTTTTTAAATAGTATTTGTAACATAATTATCTTTGTGTTTTGAAAGCCGTAAAATTACTTTATATTTTATGAATATTTCCACCTTATTTGAAAAAGCATTAAATTTTGAATTTTTAACCAAAGAAGAAGGGTTATACTTATACTATCATGCATCTACTCCGGATTTAATGTGGGTGGCCCACCGTATGCGCATGCACTTACATCCCGAACCGGTGGTAACCTGGATTATAGACCGAAATGTAAATACAACAAATGTTTGTATTGCTAATTGTAAATTTTGTAATTTTTACCGTCCTCCCGGTCATCCGGAAACGTATATCACCACTTTGAAACAATACAAAGTAAAAATAGAAGAAACAATACGTTATGGCGGCGATCAATTGTTGCTGCAAGGTGGTCATCATCCTGATCTTGGTTTGGATTATTACGTGCGTTTGTTTCGAGATTTAAAATCGATGTTTCCGAACATTAAACTTCATGCATTGGGGCCACCGGAAGTAGCCCATATTTGCAAACTTGAGAATAAAGATCATAGAACAGTTTTGAAAGCATTGATGGAGGCCGGGTTGGATTCGTTGCCGGGTGCTGGTGCCGAGATTTTGAGCGATAGGGTGAGAAGATTAATTTCAAAAGGCAAGTGCAGTGGAAAAGAATGGTTGGACATTATGCATGAAGCTCATAAATTAGGATTGACGACTTCTGCCACCATGATGTTTGGACATGTTGAAACCATTGAAGAAAGATTTGATCATTTGATAGCCATCAGAGAGGTGCAATCAAAAAAACCGGTTGATTCAAAAGGTTTTATTGCATTTATTCCTTGGCCGTTTCAGGATAAAGACACTATTTTGGAAAGGGTCAAAGGAATAAAAAACAATGTCACATCAGAAGAATATATCAGAATGGTGGCATTGTCGAGAATCATGTTGCCCAATATCCCCAACATACAGGCATCGTGGCTCACTGTAGGGAAAAAAACGGCACAAATGTGTTTGCATGGAGGTGCCAATGATTTTGGTTCGATCATGATTGAAGAAAATGTAGTTTCGGCAGCGGGTGCCCCACACAGATTCACATACAAAACCATACAGGAAGCTATTCGTGAAGCCGGCTTTATTCCCCAATTGCGAAACCAACAGTATGAATACAGAGAGTTGCCCGAAAATATTGAAGAACAAGTGATAGATTACTAACCAAAAAATAATACACCTATGAAAAATCCATTCAACCTGCAAAAGTGGATAGAAGAAAACAGGGATATCTTGAAGCCCCCTGTCGGAAATAAAAATTTGTATACCGAATCGGGCGATTATATCGTCATGATTGTTGGAGGTCCCAATGCTAGGAAAGATTACCACTACAATGAAACCGAAGAGTTGTTTTATCAATTGGAAGGGGACATTGTGGTCAAAATTCAATGGGAGGGACAGGCCAAAGAAATAAAGATCAGAGAAGGGGAAATGTTTTTGTTACCGGCCAAAGTGCCACATTCTCCCGTTCGCCCTGCCAATACAGTTGGATTGGTCATAGAAAGAAAAAGAGAACCACAACATAAAGACGGACTTTTATGGTTTTGCGAAAAATGTAACAATAAATTGCATGAAACTTATTTTCATTTGACCAACATCGAGAAAGATTTCTTGCCTCGTTTTAAAGAATTTTATACAAGTGAAGATTTAAGAACGTGCAAGAAGTGTGGTCATATAATGGAGGCCGATCAAAGGTTTATTTAATCTAAAAATTTTAAAAAGTGATGTTGCAACAATGGTTAAAAACCTTACCGCCGGTTGATCAGACGGCAGTAGAAGAAAGGTGTTTGCGTTTTCAAAAAAGAAGCATCAAAAAACAAAGTAAAATAGATGGCCTAAAGCTTGCCTTGAGTATGATAGATCTCACTACACTAGAAGGAAGTGATACACCCGGCAAGGTAAGGCAATTGTGTATCAAGGCGTTGCATTTGCATGATGAGATTCCCGGCTTGCCGACCGTGGCTGCTGTTTGTGTTTATCCTTCAATGGTATATACTGCCAAGCAAATGCTCAAAGGCACAGGTGTGAAGGTTGCGTCAGTGGCTACGGCCTTTCCTGCAGGTCAGGCATCGTTGAAAATCAAAATGGAAGATACCAAAATGGCTTTGGATGCAGGGGCTGACGAGATTGACATGGTAATCTCAAGAGGGGCATTTTTAGCCGGCGATTATCAATATGTTTTTGATGAAATTGCTTCTATCAAACAATTGTGCGGTGAGCAGGCAAGATTAAAGGTTATATTGGAAACCGGAGAGTTAAGCACATTGGACAACGTCAGAAAAGCCTCTGAAATAGCCATGCTGGCAGGGGCCGATTTTATCAAAACATCTACCGGTAAAATATCCCCGGCGGCAACAATGCCTGTAACATTAGTTATGCTTGAAGCTATCAGGGATTTTTATCTCAAACACAGACGGAAAGTAGGAATGAAACCTGCCGGTGGCATCTCCACAGCCAAACAAGCATTGCATTATTTGGTGATGGTCAACGAGGTGTTGGGTGAGGGTTGGATGAGTCCGGAATGGTTCAGATTCGGAGCAAGCCGGTTGGCAAATGACATCATTTTACAAATCAGAAAGCAAACCATGGGTATATATCAATCTATGGACTATATTTCAAAAGATTAATCAATATGGCAAAGAAAAAAAATAATCAAAAACCGCAACAAAAACAAGAAGAAGACAAAAACTTCAAGGTTTTATCCTGGAAATATGATCCTGCTCCCGAAAGTTCATCTCATGTCAGGATTGAAAAACAATACGGTTTATTTATCAATGGCAAATTTGTAAAACCCAAAAAGGGGGAATATTTTCCAACAATCAATCCGGCTACGGAAGAAAAGTTGGCCGATGTGGCTTATGCCAAACAGGAGGATATTGATTTGGCTGTCAAGTCGGCCAGGAATGCTTATGAAAAGTATTGGAAAAAAATGCCGCCCAAAGAAAGGGCAAAATATATTTACCGCATTGCCAGGATGATACAGGAGAGATCGCGGGAATTTGCCGTCATCGAAAGTATGGATGGAGGCAAACCGATAAGGGAAAGCCGTGATGTAGATGTTCCTTTGGCTGCAGCCCATTTTTTCTATTATGCCGGTTGGGCCGATAAATTGCAATATGCTTTTCCTAACCGCAAACCCGAACCTTATGGAGTGGCCGGACAAATTATCCCATGGAATTTTCCTTTATTAATGGCAGCATGGAAAATTGCTCCGGCACTTGCCACAGGCAATACGGTGGTGTTGAAACCCGCAGAAACCACTCCGTTGACGGCACTTAAACTCGCAGAGTTGATACAAGAAGCAGATCTACCTCCCGGTGTAGTGAATATAGTTACAGGTTTTGGCGATACGGGTGCAGCCATTGTCAATCATCCTGATGTAGATAAAATTGCATTTACAGGATCTACGGAAGTAGGCAAGATTATTCAAAAAGCCATTGCCGGTACACATAAAAAAGTGACACTCGAGCTGGGTGGCAAAGCAGCCAACATAATTTTTGACGATGCTCCCATAGATCAGGCAGTAGAAGGCATTATCAACGGCATATATTTTAATCAAGGGCATGTATGTTGTGCCGGTTCGCGTTTGTTTGTTCAAGAAAACATTGCCGAAGAAGTGATTTGGAAGCTCAAACACCGAATAAAAAGTTTGATTGTCGGGGATCCATTGGATAAAAACACCGATGTTGGTGCTATCAACTCTGCCAATCAATGGAAAACCGTGCAAAAATATATTGAAATAGGTATCAAGGAAGGAGCCGAAATTTATCAGAGTGACTACCCGCTTCCTAAAAAAGGATATTTCTGTCCCCCTACATTGTTTACAAATGTAGCCCAATCGCATACCATTGCACGGGAAGAAATTTTTGGTCCGGTTTTGGCTGTTCAAACATTCAGAACGGTAGAAGAGGTAATCGAAAAAGCCAACAATACGCCATATGGTTTAAGTGCAGGGGTCTGGACAGACAAGGGTTCGAAGATTTTTAATTTAACCACTAAAATGCGTGCCGGTGTTGTTTGGGCCAATACATACAACAAATTTGATCCGGCTTCTCCTTTCGGAGGTTATAAAGAAAGTGGCTTTGGCAGGGAAGGAGGGCTACATGGACTTGCAGCTTATTGTCGTTTAACATAACAAAAACAAATTTTTATGAGTAATAGAATTCCTGTTTTAAAAACATACAAAATATTTATCAATGGACAATTTCCAAGAACCGAAAGCGGACGTTATTACAAAGTAAAGGATGCGAAAGGGAAATTTATTGCCAATGCTTGTTTATGTTCGAGAAAAGATGTAAGAGATGCGGTTAAAGCAGCATATGAAGCAATTGGTAAATGGAACAAATCATCGGCATTTTTAAAAAGCCAGATAGTGTATCGGATGGCCGAGGTGTTGGAAGGCAGAAAAAATCAGTTTATTGACGAATTGACACTATATTATGGTGATGCATCAAAAGCAAAAGAAGAAGTAGAGTCAAGTATCGACAGGTTGGTTTATTTTTCCGGTTGGGCCGATAAATACCAACAAGTTTTCAGCAGTGTCAATCCCATTGCCGGCAGTTATTTCAATTTTTCTGTGTATGAACCAACAGGTGTCATCGGTATATTTTGTCCTGACGAATTTCCTTTATTGGGTCTGATTTCTGCCATTATACCGGCGATTGTTGCAGGTAATTGTGTGGTGGCTCTGGCTTCGGAAAAATATCCTTTGCCGTCCATTACTTTTGCTGAAGCACTAGCCACCTCAGATTTGCCTTCAGGGGTGGTCAATATTCTTACGGGCAGCCGGAAAGAATTGATTGACCATCTTTCCACCCATTTGCAAGTGCATGGTTTAGTTTATTTTGGTAACAATCAAGATGAAATAAAAACTTTACAAAACAATGCTTCCATCAACGTTAAAAGAGTGAATATCTATCCTGTGGATATGAGTGAAAATGTTGTGGAAAACCCTTACCGTATTTTGGATGTATGTGAAGTAAAAACTACATGGCATCCAATCGAAAACATTCAACCATCGGGTGGAGGATATTGATGGAAAATCTTTTGCAAATAGCTTTGAATGCTGCCATAGAGGCCGGGAAAAAAATTTTGGAGGTATACCGGGACGATTTCTCTGTTACTTTCAAAAACGACAAGAGCCCTCTCACCCTGGCCGATCAAATTTCGCATCAAACCATTGCATCGTATCTGACGGATACGGGTTTTCCTATACTCAGCGAAGAAGGAGCAGATATTGATTATACCCAAAGAAAAACTTGGAAGAAATTCTGGTGTGTTGACCCATTGGATGGAACAAAGGAATTTATTCAAAGGAATGGTGAATTCACCGTTAATATAGCATTGATAGAAAACAATTATCCATTGCTGGGGGTTGTTTATGTGCCGGTGAAAGATTGCATGTATTGGGGAGGAAAAGAATTTGGATCCTTTAAATTGACCGACGCATCTAAACGTATTCAAGAAAATAAAATGGAAGCAAAAAAAACTTTACCCGAAACAAATGCAAACCGTTTGTTTACGGTAGTAGCCAGTCGTTCTCACATGAATGAACCCACCCGGTTATTTATTGAAAATTTAAAAAAACAAAAAGGAGACCTGGAGATTATATCGGCCGGAAGTTCGTTGAAAATATGCATGGTGGCAGAAGGAGTTGCCGATGTTTATCCGAGGTTTGGACCGACCATGGAGTGGGATGTTGCTGCAGGTCAGGCCATTGCCGAAGGTGCTAAAAGTGAGGTTATACAATGGCCCGAATGGACAAGATTATCATACAACAAAGAATCATTGAAAAATGGACCATTCATTGTACGCTCGTTGAGCGTAGATTTGACATCTTTGTCTTGAAATAAATCAAATTTTTCTTTGATTTATTCAACACAATCCCCAATCGGGTTGTTTTATGTTTTCAAGAATAGAGACCAAAAATTTTGGTTTTGTAAACTAACCGATTTAATTTTACACAATAATTTTTGATAAATGATCCGTGGAATTGTATGTTATTTCTGGTTGTTTGTTTGCAGTGCAGCGGTTTTTGCCCAGGGAACATTAGAAAATTTTTTATCCGGAGGAGAAATACATGGTAATTTTCAATTGGATGCCCAGTATTATCAAGAAGATACTGTCATTGGCGCTGTCACCGCTCCTGAAAAAATACTTTCAAATGGATTTGCCAATATAATTTATACCAATAAATTTATCCAGGCCGGTATCAGATACGAAAGTTATCTGAATCCAATTCAAGGTTTTCCGCCACAATATAAAGGGAGCGGCATTCCTTATCGTTATTTCACTTTTCAAAACGAAGATTTGACGGTTACTGCCGGTAATTTTTACGAGCAATTTGGCAGCGGCCTGCTATTACGTGCCTACGAAGCCAGAGGGCTGGGATATGACAATGCTTTTGACGGATTCAGGGTAAAATACAATCCTTACAAAGGAATTTATGTAAAAGGATTAATAGGCAGGCAAAGAAAATATTTTACTTTGGGTGAGGGAATCGTAAGAGGCATAGACGGAGAGATTAATATCAACGAACTTTTTGATTCATTGGCAAATAAAAAAACAAAACTGATTTTGGGAGGTAGTTTTGTGAGTAAATATGAAGCCGATCAAAATGCCCAATTGATTCTCCCTGAAAATGTCGGAGCATATGGAGGCCGCCTGCAGGTTATGCGGGGCGGTTTCAGTATATTTACCGAATATGCCTATAAAATCAACGACCCATCGCAAGACAATAATTATATTTACAAACCCGGAAATGCTTTTTTGTTGCAATCATCCTATTCAAGCAAGGGATTTGGCATATCGTTGGGAGCTATTCGAAACGACAATTTCAGCTTCAGGTCGGAACGTACCGCCGTGTTGCAGGAGGTTTTGATCAATTACGTGCCTTCTCTGACCAGACAGCATACCTATAATTTATTGGCAACACTATACCCTTATGCAACTCAATTGAACGGACAAATTGGTTATCAAGGCGAAGTTCTGTTCCGTTTTAAGAAAGGGTCGCCATTAGGTGGAAAATATGGCACATCGGTTTTGATCAATTATTCTCAAATGAACAATTTAGATACCTTACAATTAAATGACTGGTCTACCACAAGGCAAGGGTACAAATCCGAATGGTTTTCAGCCGGACAATTGTATTTTAGCGATTTCAATGTTGAAATTACTAAGAAATGGAGCAAAAAAATTAAAACCGTCACCACCTATGCTTATTTTAGTTATGACAAAGATGTTTTGCAAGGCAAAAGCGGCTATGGTATAATTTATTCCCACATTGGCGTATTGGATATAACTTATAAATTTGATACCAAGAACGCACTGCGCACCGAATTGCAAGGATTGTTTACCAAACAAGACATGGGAGATTGGGCAACTGTTTTGTTGGAATATACTCATTCGCCCCATTGGTTTGTGGCATTGATGGACCAATATAATTATGGAAACAAAATCCCATACAAACGCGTACATTATTATACTGCTATGGTAGGATACATCAACAAAACCAATCGTATCACGCTGAGTTATGGCAGGCAACGCCAGGGTATTTTCTGTGTAGGGGGAGTATGCCGGAATGTACCTGCCGCCAACGGATTTACATTAAGTATAACCAGTAGTTTTTAGGGTATGAAAAGGTATTTTTCACACGTCTACATGACCATTTTAATCATCGCAATATCCATGACCCATTGCGATAAAGTCGATTTTCCTTATCCTCCCAAGGAAGTTGTAGATACCACCGGCACTGTTTTTACAGATACATTCATGAGAGCCACGGGCAACTACCGGGCAGTTTTATTGGAAGAATTTACAGGGCAAGGTTGTCCCAATTGTCCGGGAGGTACACAAGTGGCCTTGCAACTCGATTCGATTTATGGCGACACATTGGTTACTGTGGCATATTATAGTGGTGCTTTTGCCGACCCTTCGGTTTATCCTAAAATTACCAAAGACCTGCGCACTCCTGAGGGGGAAAATTATCTTACTACTTTCAATCCTCTGGCATACCCTTCTGCATTGATCAGCAGAACGGGAAATGGACAAATTAAATCTGTGGGGCAATGGGAACCGGCATTGAAAAGTGAAAAAGCCAAACCAAATGCGGTTACGCTAAAATTGACTGCTTTTTATAGCCCATCAAACCGTGTATTGAAACTATCAGTTGACGGGACTTTTTTAACTGCATTAAGTGGAGAAATTAAGTTGGTGGTTATTCTGAGTGAAGATCACATAACCGATTGGCAACAAGTGGGAGCAAACGAGAATTATTCTTATGATCATCGCCATGTATTTCGAAAATCGTTAAACTCTGCGTGGGGCGAAGTGATTGGCAATACACAAGCCAATGACACTTTTTCTTTGGAATATACTACTCAATTGCCTGATGATTGGAAAGAAAACGATATGACGGCTATTGCCTACATCTACAACAGTCAAACTTATGAGGTTTATCAGGTTGTGGATGTACATTTGCACTGATAAGGTCAAGTAAAAATAGGCCTAATCTTCGATTTCTATTTCAAATTGAACGAGATCAATAAATTCCTGCACCCGCTCAAATAATTCTTCCTTGGAGAGATCTACCAATCGTTCTGTCCCAAATTTTTCCACACAAAAAGAAGCGATGGCGCTCGCATATATAATGGCTCTTTTCATCGATTCAAAATCGGTACGTTTGACAGAAGCCAGATATCCGATAAAACCGCCGGCAAAACTATCTCCTGCACCGGTGGGATCAAAAACGTCTTCCAGGGGTAGAGCCGGTGCAAAAAATACTTTGCTTTCCCGGTTAAACAACAAAGCACCGTGTTCCCCTTTTTTGATAATCAGATATTTGGGGCCAAGATCAAGTATTTTTTTGGCAGCTTTTACCAGCGAGTATTCGTTTGAAAGCATGCGGGCTTCTTCATCATTGATCGAAAGCACATCGACCAGTTTGAGTGTTTCCATCAACTCCGGCAAACGGTTTTGCATCCAGAAATTCATTGTGTCCATCACAATAAGTTTCGGACGGTTATGCAATCTCTCAATCACCTTCTTTTGAATCACCGGGTCCAAATTGCCCAACATCAGATATTGGCAATCTTGATATTGATCCGGGATTTCGGGGTCAAAATCAGCCAGTACATTCAGTTGGGTTTCGAGCGTGTCACGAGTATTCATATCCATATGGTAGCGTCCGGACCAAAAAAATGTTTTTCCTCCTCTCACTATTTTTAATCCATCTATATTGATGCCTTTGTCTTTAAAGAGGTCGATGTATTTTTGTTCGAAATCCTCTCCGATCACCGAAACAAGATTTATATTTTTAGTAAACAATGAAGCGGAAAGAGAGATAAATGTAGCTGCACCACCAAGAATTTTATCGGTTTTTCCGAAGGGTGTCTCTATGGCATCATATGCAACGGTGCCGATAACCAGTAAACTCATAACAAAGAAATTTTGGCCGAAATTAACCAAAGTTTCTATTATGAAAGATAAAAAAAATAAACCTGCCATTTCGGGCAGGTGGGTGGAGGAATTAAGGGTGTATAACGAGTTTAGAAGGCCGATTTAATTTTTTCAAAGCCGCTTTTGAAATCTTCCCATGCAGCCGAGAATGATTCTTTGACGTGTTCCCATTTTTCTTCGCTTGTTTCTTGAATTTCTTTGATTTTGTTTTGCATTTTGTTCTTTCTTTCTTCAAGTTCGCGAATAGTTTCTTCGTACTTCGCCTTCATATTTGCTTCGGCTTTTTCTTTCTTGGCCTTTAGTTCGTCAATCTTTGCGGCTGTTTCGTCAATTAATTGGTTAATCTTTGCTTTTAAAGTTTCTTTGTCCATAAATGTTAAATTTTTATTTGTTACTATTACAATGATAATAAAAAAACTATTGAGAGTCAATAAAAAAATGTTAAAACCCTACTAAGATAAGAAAAATAATAGAAATATCGATAAGAGAACTTTTATGCTATTAGGAGACAACTTTGTTCATTTCTCCCCTTGCGTATGGATCAGTTGTTTTAACTCTTCAGGATGGCAGGTGCCGAGGATGATTTGTTTTTTTCCATTGTCATATACAATGTTTATTCCGTAACGACCTTTTACTATATAAGCCCAACATTTGTATTTGACAGACCAACGCATACCCCAGCCGCCAAAATCTTTTAAAGGGTTGTATTTATTGACAGACCATTCGGTGATCGATGAATACGGAATAACTCTGTGATTTATTTGAAAAGGTAAAAAACGATAATAAATACCGGTTGTAGTGACAATTGTTTCTAATTTCATCAACAAAAAAAGGATAACAATCATCAAAAATATCGCTACGCTTAACAACACAACGGTCGTCGATCCAAGTTTGACCAATAAAAAAAGGTTGACTGAAAATATCGCTGCCATCAACAACCATAACCAGGGTTGGTCAAAACGTTGACTTTCTTTAAACAGAATCCGGGAAGCATCGGGTTTATTTTTCATCTGATTGGCAATTTAGTGGATAAGCAACATTTTCAATTTTATTTTCTGAAACAATATATGCCCCGGGGAACTGTTGTTCGATAAATTTTTTGATGCACATGGCTTCATAATAATAAAGGAAATCACCTACCCTGAGTTTGAAGTAAGGTTGTTGATAAATTTCATAGGTTTTGATGTCCGGGAAAGCTTTCAAAAATTCAGATTTCACTTTTCTGAGTTCATTACGGTTGGAGGTGGAAATGATTTGAATACGGTATCCGGGCAAATTACGCTCCTGCTGATATAACGAAAAAAAATAAGGAATCAAACTGTCTTGAATGATTTCTATAGGCTGTAATTGTATGTTGGTGTTAATTTGTGCAAGTTTTTCTTTTTTTTCTTGAATAGTATTAAAGTCGAAATGTAAGATTTTGTTTTGAGCATACATCGATACAGACAAGAAAAAAGAGAAAAACCATATGATTGCTTTCTTGTTCATTGTTTGACGAGGTTTATTTTTTTGTGCAAAATAACATAAAATCCCAAACCGACAAAAAACAAAATTACCGAGATGATCTCTGCCTGCGTAGCTTCGATACCTAAAAAATGATAAGGCGGATTGACCCTTATTTTTTCAATCCAAAATCTTTCAAAACCATTCATCATAAGGTAAATGGCAAAAAGCTTGCCGGGACTCAGACGGTTGCGTAGTTTCCAAAGAATAATGAAAAAAACAAAACTTGCAAATGATTCGTAGAGCGGGGTCGGAAAGACACCTTCGGGCAATACGGTGCAGTATTTTCCTGTGCAACCTTCAATGGGTACGCCTTCTTGAATAACATTGTTGGGATAGGTCGATATCCATAGCCATTCGGGTAGAAACGAGGGTTTAGGCAGATGGTTGACAATTCCCCAATCACCATCGCCGGAAAAATGACACCCTAATCTGCCGATAGCATAAGCAAGCATCAAAGCAGGAGCAGCAGCATCGAGCAAATGCAAAATAGGTATTTTTTTCTTCCGGGCATAATACAACACAGCACCTCCACCGATGATCAAGCCACCGTAAATGCTCAAACCACTAAAAGACAACAATGCAGCAACTGGATCTTGTATAAAAATATCCCATTCTTCGAGGTTGTGAAACAATTTTGCTCCAAGAATTCCGGCAACAGCTGCGATCATGGTGATATTGCCTACTTCCTGGTGGGGATAGATTTTTATTTTTTTGTTTTCGGGTTTGGGCAATCGTTGTTTGAGGTCGTCTTTTCGGGTAGAATAATATGCCCAGATTAGCCCTGCCAATCCACCCATCCAATTACCTTGTGTCGATAAAATGAAGCCCTGTGGGTCCTCGGCAAAGGCATCATATCCGGCCAAAATACCTATGATCTTATATCCCGCAATGAATCCTATAACAGATTGTGTGAGATAGGTAGAAAAAGGATATGGACGGCCGACAATGATTGTTTCTTCACGTGGGAGGATGAGTTGCATAGATTCTTTCAACTTCAATTCTTTGGTCAATACATAGGCCGCAGCTAAAAAAGACAGAGCAACAAAAAAACCAAACGTAGGCAATGGTAAATTGACGTTCCAACCTAACAACTTGACAAAAAAATATTCTAATGTAGGATACATATAATTTTCTTAGAAGATTTACACATGATTTTTCAGCGTTAGGGAATGTTTTGCAATTTCTCCTTTTGAAACAAATGAAGTGGAATCGAAACTGGAAATTTTAACCGGAACAATTTTATTGCACAAATCTTTATCGTAGGGCAGGGCTATTTTAATGTAGTTGTCGGAGTATCCGTGGATTTCCCCTTCGTGATTTTCTTGTTCGAACAAAACAGGCCTTACTTTTCCTGTAAAGCGTCGATAATAAGCGCTTTTAAGTTGCGACGATAATTGTTGCAAAATTTTGCTTCTTTCTTTTCTTATGTGCATCGGTACTTTCCCTTCCATGCGTACGGCAGTGGTGTTGTTTCTTTCAGAATAAGTAAAGACATGCAGATAGGCCACATCGAGATTTTTCAAAAACT
>BPHE01000010.1 GCA_026003395.1 Vicingaceae bacterium | reverse complement strand
CTGTCTTAAGGGTGATGCGTCAGGCCATTGATATGTTGCGACCGGGAAATAATTTGAACGATTATCACAAAGCTGTTGGCCATCTGATGGAAGAGGAATTGATTAAACTTGGTTTGTTAGATGCAGAAGCCGTAAAAAAACAAGATCCTGAAAAACCATTATACAAAAAATATTTTATGCACGGCACTTCACACTTTTTGGGTCTTGATGTTCATGACGTAGGACCTCGATTTCCCGTTTTTCAACCCGGTATGGTTTTTACTTGCGAACCCGGTATTTATATCAGGGAAGAAGGATTGGGCATACGACTTGAAAATGATATTTTGATCACCCCATCAGGACCGGTTGATTTAATGGCTGATATCCCTGTAGAAGCAGAAGAAATAGAACATTTAATGAATGAATCTTGATGATGGAAGGCGATCGGGCTTTTTTATATAAAGGGACTCCTATTTATTTTACATCCCAAGGGAAAGGGCCGGCTGTGGTTTTTCTGCACGGTTTTTTGGAATCACGTGAAATTTGGAATGATTTCATCGCCCTTTTGCCTCAATCCTACCGCTATATAACCATAGACCTTCCGGGACATGGTAAAACGGGCAATTTATCTTATGTTCACACTATGGATGAAATGGCTGATGCCGTTTATTATGTATTAAAAAAACTCAAGCTGAAAAAAGCCATTTTGATAGGTCATTCCATGGGAGGGTACGTTTCGTTGGCAATAGCTGAAAAACATCCCGACTTTTTGGACGGTTTATGTCTCTTTCATTCCACAGCAAGAGCCGATTCCCTACCGAAAAAAAAAGACAGGGAAAGATCTATAGCCATTGTAAAACAGCATCCACACAAATTCATTCAGGAAATTATTCCGAAATTATTTTATAAAATCGATACTCCGGCTATACAAGAAAAAGTCGAAATGCTGAAAAACATTGCCTCCCGTATGACCATTCAAGGAATGGTTGCTGCCCTTGAAGGGATGAAAATAAGACCGGAAAGGGAAATTATTATACGGTTTGCTCCTTACAGGGTGGGTTTTATCATCGGAAAAAACGATGCAGTTTTGCCATACGAAGATATTATCGAACAAACCCGTTTACCCGAAAATTCCGATTTTATTGTTGTGGAAGAATGTGGCCATATGGGATTTTTTGAACAACCTCATATCTGTGCAAATTTTATCAGACATTGGCTTAGAAAAATTATTAAATACCGATCGACAAAACGTCATTTCAGCTGAAATATAACATGCATGAATCCTGGATATATGAATGGGTGTTTATTCCCGGCTTGATTTTTCTTGCCCGGCTAACAGATGTAAGTTTGGCCACAGTGAGGCATATTCTGGTTTATCGGGGTCAAAAAAAGATTGTTCCAATCATCGGATTTTTTGAAGTGTTGATATGGTTAATGGCAATCACCCAAGTGATGAATCATTTAAACAACCCTGTGTCTTATCTTGCATGGGCTTTTGGGTTTGCTACCGGAACTCGTTTGGGAATGGTTATCGAAGAAAAAATTGCCATAGGTTATGCATTGATCAGAATTATTTTTTCCACTTATCCTGATGAAATTATCCCCTCTTTGAAAAATAAAAAAATTGGTTTTACCATTGTCAGAGGAGAAGGGGCACTCGGGCCTGTGTATGTGATGATTATTGTCACCAAAAGAAAATTTTTATCTGATGTTATCAACATAATCAAACAAAACGACGAAAACACTTTCTATACCATAGAAGATATAAAGTTATCGGAGAAAGGCATTTTTCCGGCCAGTTCACAATTTCCCTTTTTCAACAGAAAATAATTTTTTGATATTCAATTTTCCCCTTGTCAAGCGTGTATTTATTTGGAGTAATAAAATGTTTACTTCCACCCCCCTCCAAGAGATTTATACAACATAATTCTCGACTGATTGTATTGAAGATAATTTTCAATTAGTTCCACTTTGGCTTCCAAAGCTTCGCGTTGAGTCAACAATACTTCTGCATAATCGGCTTTAGCCGATAAAAAAAGATTGTTGGAAATGCCGACCGATTGATTCAGAATGTCCACTTGATAAATCTTTCTTTGCAATGCCATCCTGAAATTTTCGATATTGGCAACCTGGGTTTTTACTTCCAAAAATGCTTTGATCATTGCTTGTTCATAATTGTAAATGGCTTGTTTTTGCCGGGCCTTGGCTTTCTGAAGCATTGCATTGAGAGCAT
This sequence comes from Vicingaceae bacterium, assembly GCA_026003395.1. NCBI lineage: Bacteria > Pseudomonadati > Bacteroidota > Flavobacteriia > Flavobacteriales > Vicingaceae > Vicingaceae bacterium. Next base: position 85,485 of record BPHE01000010.1, on the reverse strand, counting down.
TACGATTTATCAATGGTGTAATCATTTCCAAAGCCCCATTGAGCATCATCGATTCGGGGTTAAACAATACCGATCCGCTATATGCACCTAAACCAAAAGAATTGACCAATCCAAAAGCAGGCATAAAAGCCATTCTTGCAGAGTATACATCTAAATCGGCAGCCATGAGTTCTTTTTCAGCACGTCTTATATCAGGACGATTATAAAAAAGTTGCAGCGGCACACCTATAAATATACTGTCGTTCAAGTCCTGAAACAAGGTTTCTTTGTTACGTTGAATCTGCAGATTCGGGCTACCTGTCAAGAAGCGCAGTTTGTTCTCTTGTGCCTGAATTTTTTGAAGAATCTGATATTTAAGTGCAATAGTATTGTTGAGTTGTGCTTCAAAACGATTGACAGCCAATTGAGTGACTTTTGCGGCATTTTTTTGTTGTTGCACAACTTCCAATGCTTTTTCCTGTATGGAGATATTTTGATTGACCAGTTCCAACAAATTGTCTAAAGCCAACAATTCATAGTATGATTCTGCAATTTCTGAAACCAATTGTGAAATCAAAAAATTTCTCCCTTCGATTCCGGCCAGATAGCGATATTCGGCAGCTTTTTTTGCTGAACGTAATTTTTTCCAAACATCTATTTCCCAAGCAAAATCGAGTTTTAATCGGTAATCTTGCAAAGGGTTGGGTATGCGTTTGCCCGGCTCTATATCGAGATGTTCATCCAATGCTCCGTGTCTGGTAAAACGTGGTTCTTTTTCCAAACCATATTCCGGAGAAAAATTGATGAATGGAATATATTCGGCCTTCTTTTCTTTGATTTCTGCTTTGAGTGCTGTTACTTCCTGTGAATAAATGAGCAATTCGCGGTTATTTTTTAATGCAGTGTCGATTAATGACTGCAATTGAGGGTCTTTGAAAAAAATTCTCCATTGTAAATAAGCACTGTTTGTGGTATCATTGCTTCCATTATAGGTAGAAGGTATCAAACTTTTTGATTGGTCTATGTTTGTTTGTCTTACTTTACATCCTGCGGCAAGCAACACCCATGAAAATACTATGATAAAACGGTTTGTCAAATGCATTGTTTTCATTTGTTTCTGTTTTTACGTCTGGTAACTTTTATAACCAAACCTAATTTTCTAAGTTTTTTCAACCAACCGGCGCTATATTCCCTGTCAACAATATCTTCAGACAAAGGAGTTTGGTCTTGATCTTGAATCAACTTTCTATCACCGGCCAATTTGGCAAAAAACAAATACAATCCGGGAATAACCAATACACCGAAAATAGTACCAAATAACATACCCCCCATGGCAGATCCTCCGATTGTTCTATTACCAATGGCACCTGCTCCGTGAGAAATAACCAAAGGAATCAAACCGGCAACAAAAGCAAAAGATGTCATCAAGATAGGACGAAAACGCACTTTGGCACCTTCCAAGGCCGACTCCATCAATGGCACTTTTTTCAAACGGTGATTTTGCACAGCAAACTCCACAATCAAAATAGCATTTTTACCTAACAATCCCATCAACATGATTAATCCTACCTGAGCATAGACATCATTTGAAAGCCCCATAAGTTTGAGCATCAAGAATGAACCAAAAATACCGATGGGTAAAGAAAAGATAACTGCAAGCGGCAATATAAAACTTTCGTACTGAGCAGACAACACAAGGTAAACAAACGCAATCACCACAAGAAAGATATACAATGCTTCGTTGCCCCTGTTGGCTTCATCATACGACAACCCTTCCCAAGCAATGTCATAACCATTGGGCAACACTTTTTTGGCAACTTCACGTATTGCATCAATGGCTTGGGCTGTAGTGTAGCCGGGTGCCGGCAATCCTCTAATGGCAGATGAATTATACATATTGTAACGGGTCAACTCGTTGGGTCCTTGCCTTTTTTCCCATCTCATAAAAGATGAATACGGCACCATTTCTCCTTTTTCGTTTTTGATAAACAAGTTCATCAAATCCGAGGGATACCTTCTGAATTGAGGCAGCGACTGGACATAAACCTTAAAAAACCTGTTATATTGAATAAAACCTTGCTCATAGGTACTTCCTATCAATATATTGAGGTTTTCCATGGCCTCATTGATATTGACCCCTTTTTGCATGGCCTTGTCATAGTCAATAATAAGCTCGTATTGAGGATAATTGGCGGCAAAGAAGGTAAACAATCCGGTCAACTCTTTACGTTTTCTCAAAGAATCCATAAACATTCTGTTGACTTTATCAAACTCATGATAATCAGTATTAGGATTTTTATCTATCAAACGCAATGAAAAACCTGCCGAAGTACCAAAACCGGGCACAGCCGGAGGTTCGAAAAACTCTATAATTGCCGGCAGTGCTTTGGCTTTTTCCTCCAATTCCTCCATGACCTCCACCACTGAACGCTTGCGTTCGGACCAATCTTTAAGGTCAATCAAACATGTACCGGCATTCGAGCCCCTTCCTTCGGTCATAATTTCATATCCGGCAAGGGATGTAACCGATTCCACTTCTTCTATTTCTTCACAAATTTTTTGCAATTCCCTTGAAATTTGATTGGTTTTTTCCAATGTTGATCCCGGAGGAGTTTGAATAATGGCATAAATAGTTCCTTGGTCTTCGCTGGGAATAAATCCTGAAGGTAAAATCTTGTTCACTCCGACAATACCCAAAGCAAAGGCAATCACTACACCCCAGGTAACCGTGCTCCGGTTAATAATTTTTGACACCAGCGAAATATAACGGTTGGTAAAAAACTCAAAACGATGGTTAAACCATTCATTAAATCTGTCAAGTAAATTCTTTTTTCTCGGTTTGTGTTCATGTGGTTTGAGGATAATGGCACACAACACCGGCGTAAGCGTTAATGCCACGACAGCCGACAAAGCTATGGATGCAGCCATGGTGATGGCAAACTGGCGGTAAAACACACCAACCGGTCCTTTCAAAAATGTAATGGGAATGAACACCGAGATCATCACCAAAGTAATGGCAATGATAGCGCCAGAGATTTCACGCATAACTTTTTTTACGGCATTATACGGCGATAAATGTTCTTCTTCCATTTTTGCATGCACAGCTTCGACGACCACAATGGCATCATCTACCACAATACCAATTGCCAATACAAGTGCAAATAAGGTAATCAGGTTTATAGAAATATTCAAAAGATTTAAGACGAAAAATGCTCCTATCAAAGACACCGGTACAGCCAACAAGGAAATAACCGTAAACCTCCAATTACCCAAAAAGATAAATACAACCAGAGCCACCAATATAAATGCATCCCGCAAAGTATGTATTACCTGTTCTATCGAAGCATCCAAAAATTTAGACACATCATAAGAAATCTTATAGTCAATGCCGGGCGGAAAACTCTTCCGCATTTCCTCAAGTTTTTCTTTTATTTCTGCTATAACTTCGGAGGCATTACTTCCATAGTTTTGCTTTAAAACAATCGATGCAGAAGGGTGTCCATCAAGGTTTGAATAAATATCGTAAAATTCACTGCCCATTTTCACTTCGGCAATATCTTTCAAGTGAATTATTTCTCCCTCAGGTGTTGACCGTATAATGATATTTTCATATTCTTCGGGTTTATTGAACCATCCCTTATAAATCAACACATATTCACGCGATTGAGCTTTGATACCCGTACTTAAACCCAATCTACCCGGACGCCCAATGATGCTTTGTTCGGCAAGTGCATCCATCACTTCTTTAACAGAAATTTTATAGGCCCGCATCCTGTCCGGATTGAGCCAAACACGCATGGCATACTGACGGCTTCCTAATATCTTAGCCCTTGCCACACCATGAATCCTGTTGATTTCGGGTATCATGTGCACATTGGCGTAATTGTATAAAAACTTTTCGTCATATTGATCATTCTTAGAATACAAGTTTATATACATCAACATACTCGGCTGAATGGGTGTAATGATCACCCCTTCCCGCTGCACCAATGGCGGCAGCAATGGCATAACCTGATCAACCCGGGTTTTAACGTTGATAACTGCCTGATTGGGGTCTGTACCCGGTTCGAAAATTATCTGAATGGTGGCTTCGCCGGCACTGGTTGCGTCACTCACCATATAACGCATGCCTTGCACACCATTGATGGCATTTTCCAACGTAATCAATGTTGATTTTACCAATACATCGGCGCTTGCACCCGGAAAGGCAATAAAAATATTGACTTGTGTAGGTGCAATCTCCGGAAATTGTGATATCGGAAGCTGCTTAATTGACAATATTCCGGTAAAAACAATTATGATAGAAATTACAATAGCCAGAACCGGTCTGTGTAATATTTGTCCAAACATTTTCTAAATTTTTAAATTGATAATTATTCAGCGTATAAATCCAAATGATTATAAACAGATTGAGGTTTTTTAAACACCGGAATGATTGTTTCCTCATTATGCACGCGGTTGAGTCCTTCCAAAAGTATGGTGTCTTTTGCTGTCAGTCCCGATTCCACAATAAATATATGCGGCAATTCGGCTTTAATCTTCACAGGTACGGCTTTTAAAACCCCATTTTCTACTTTGTAAACAAAACGTTTTTCAAGCACTTCGAAGGTAGAAATCTGTGGAATGATCAGGGCATCTTTAAAATCCTTCCTGACCAAAATATTTCCGGTTTCTCCGTGTCTTAAAATTTTATCGGGGTTATCAAATGTTGCCCTGAATGCTATGTTTCCTGTTTCCTGGTTAAAATCGGCTTCAATGGTTTCGACCTTTCCTTTGAAAGGGAAAGTTTCAAAATTTGCCATTTCAAGCTCCACTGTTGTAGGAATGCCACCATTTTTCATGTAATTCAAATATTCATATTCAGGCACATTAAAATAAACCCACATTTTGCTGTTGTCTGTGAGAGTCGTCAATAACTCTCCCTCGTCTACCAAAGCCCCGATACGGGTTTCATGAAAACGCCCAATCATACCACTAAAAGGCGCTCTGATTTCGGTAAACTTCAAATGTGCGGCAGCCAATTCCATTTCTGCCTTTGCTTTTTCATATTTTGCACGTGCAAGTGCTAATTCGTTTTTGGAAACTACCTGACTATCAGCTAAAGCTTTGGTATTTTGATATTCTATCTCAGCAAATTGCATCTCCGCTTTCGCTTTGAAATATTCCGCCTGATAAATCCACGGTATAATTTTAAAGAGTAATTGACCTTGATTGACCCATTGACCCTCGTCTACAGCGATAGATTCTATATACCCTTTTTCTAACGCCCTCAGCTCGATATGTCTTATGGCTTGAATAATGGCTACATACTTTTTATAAGTAAAAGTATCTTTCACAAGAGGCAATGTAACAGGCAATTCCGGCCTATCGGCGTGATGATGTTTTTTATGCCCGCAATTTTGTAAAACCAATGCAAACAACACTATGAAAGCTGCATTCGAAAAACGTTTGTTCATCATAAAGAATTTTTAATTGAATCTTGTAAGAATATTGAAGCAAAATACATGGATTAATATCCCGCAAATGAGGGAACTACCAGAAAAAAAGAAAGATATGTTTAAGACAAATGTATCTTAATTGTTTTGTATCTGATAAAAAGCTTGGAATGCTTACGGATGTTTAGCAGCAGGTTGTTGAATGACAGTTTCTTGTATTTAACTTGAAAATAATTCCCTTCTATTCCTAAAAATATCAAATCATTCACAATATCCGTTTCGTCCGGATCGGGTTCTAGATTTTCTTCATTGTCGTTTTTTTTCAAAAGAATAGACCCTACCAAAAAAAAGCCCTGGTTCAAGATTACTTTGTCCGGAGAGGTGTTAAATTTCATTTCACCGGCTAACCTGTTGGCAAAAAAAAGCTGAAAAAATATTGCAAACAACCAGAAAAAAGCAAAAAAGCGAGGAATAATTCTATTGTATAGATTGTTTTTCATCTTGACCCGGTAAAGGGTATATTTTTCAGAGGCAAATGTATCATATTTTTTATCGACCCCATGATTTTATTTGATAAAAAAATTTAATGGCAAAAGGAAATTAACAGATTTTGATTGTTATAGTTGATAATCAAGACCCGGCGTTTAACTCATTCGTGTTAGTACCGGATGGCAAGATGATTTTAAAACAAGTGCCCGCTCCGGGTGAAGAGTATTCAATGTAAATTTTACCTTGATGATATTCTTCCACAATGCGTTTGACCAAACTTAATCCCAATCCCCATCCAAGCTCTTTGGTTGTAAAACCCGGTTTGAATATTTGTTTAAGATATTTTTTTTCTATGCCTTTGCCCTGATCCTTTACATGTATCTCTACCATTTCTTTGTTTTGTTGCAGGAATATGTCTATTCTGCCCTTACCTTGCATCGCATCCACAGCATTTTTAACAAGATTTTCAATCATCCAGCCTATGAGCGCCTGATTCCCCAAAAACATAATTTTATTGCTGCCGGCATGAATATTAATGGTGATGTTGCCAGACAAACGTTTTTGCAGATAATTTGCAGTGTCCTCAATATATGCCACAAGGTCAAATACTTTTTTTCTAGGTTTTGATCCAATGGCCGAAAAACGATCGGTGATTATTCTTAAGCGTTCGGTATCCGATTCGAGCTCTTTAATTTCCTCTGAGTCAGGATAACGAGCTTTAATCAATTCTATCCATGCCATCAAGGAAGAAACCGGGGTGCCAAGTTGATGAGCTGTTTCTTTTGCCATTCCCACCCAAAGAAGATTCTGCTCGGCTGTCCTTACCGTATTGTATAACAAATAACCCGTAAGTACCAAAATAGCGATCAACGGCAATTGTAAATATGGGAAATATTCCAACCATTTAAGGACTTTGGGTTTTTCATACAATATGTAATGCAACTCTTGAGGATCGCCCAAATAAACTGCTATGGGTTGATTTTCGCCACGCAATTTTTCCAACAATTTTTTTCTTTTTAATTCATCTTGCATGACCAAAGAATCAATGTTGCCCCAGAAAACAACATTGGTAAAAGTACTGTCGGTAATAATGACCGGAACCGTAGCAGCTCCTGATATGATATCATTGAAAAAACTTTGCAATTGCTCATTAATCATTTTTTTCAAGGCCTTCAAAATGTTTGAGTCGTCATAGTATAAAAATTGCTTTTTATCTTTCCATACTATAATTTCTATAGGAGGATATTTTTTTTTCATTGAATCCAAAGCGACCCGTATTTCATTTTCCGAAGGCCGATAATTTTCGGGGAACAGATTTCGATGGGCCAGAATTTTTCCTTCGTTATCCACAGCAATGACCGGTATGGTATTGTTTCCGGCTATAATTTTCAAATAAAAATCCAGATCATTGGGCGAGGTTGAAGAAGCTATTTTTTTGTTGGCTTCTGCCCAAATCTCTATTTTCTTTCTTTCTTCGGCGGCAATTTTTTCAAAAATCGGTCTTGTGGATGATAAAACTTCTGCCTTGCGTCTCACGGCTTCTGCCCAGATTTTCAAACGGTTTTCTTCTTCATGCAATATTTTACGGATGACCAATTGATTAAAATAATAAGTTGAAAAGGCTATCATGATGGCAATCACGCCCAGCAGGAGTTTCCAGGTTTGTTTTTTCTTTATCAAATTCATTTGTTCGCCATTAAACTTCCCTTTTCAACGTACACAATCAAATATTGTTGTATTAAAACATAACTGTAAAAGCTGAGATTGAGATTTATTTATATCTTTTAAAAAAAACAAATGTATTGATTCCCAGATAAATCAAGTAAATAAGAAAAAAATTCAATGATACGGCAACAATGTTCTTACGGTAAAAAACCAAATATGCCACTAAAATACCAAACGATAAAAACATTTTAAGCGTCACCCATGAAAGATAGGCGGGCACAAATCGTGTAGGGGATCTTTTGATGGCTTGATTGAGCAATAAATACCCTCCTATCGACAACATCCAGAACAGACCGTAAAATACCACAAAAATCCATTCGTAGGTCCAACCTCCGTAAAAAAATATCAGATAATGGACATATGCTGCCCACAATGTGAAGGCAGTGATGACAAAAGGAAAGTTTTTCCAAAACATTGGTGGGTTGTACCGGATTCGAACCGATGACCCCCGCCCTGTCAAGACGGTGCTCTAAACCAACTGAGCTAACAACCCAATTCGACCGCAAAAATAATATTTTTTGTTCTTATTTGGAATTTCAGGTGTAAACTTATAGGAAAATCCCCTTGCAGGTAATAACCTTTCAACTTTACAAAAACCTATTGGATTGATATTTAAATTAATGATTACACTGATGTGCCAATCGTTTTATCTCCCTAATAAATCCAAAAAACGAAATCCATATTCTTTCTCCTCATTACCATTGTTAATGTTATAAGTTTTCCTCACTATTTGTCCTTTCGTAAATTTGACGGGACGTTGAAAAACCGGTCCATCAAATACAAATGTGTGAAATTCTCCGTTTTCTCCACAAGGGTCAACATTCTCCGGTAGCAAATTTTCCCATTGGTTGTCGATAATCTTTCCCAAAAAATTTTCATCCAATTTACATTCATCCACACACACCACTATGGTCTTGAAACCAAGATCAATAAAATCTTGAATCAATGTTCCGGATTTTTTTCCCCAAAGAGGAAAAACTGCTTCCATTCCAACTTTTTGCAATTGATCTTCACGATATTTCCGGATATCTTCCAGGAAAATATCTCCGAAAACAATTGCCTTCACCCCTTGGCCTTTGGCTTCCTGCATTTTTTGAATCATCAGCCGGTTATAGGTTTCCATTGACGGGTTTTCAGGAACATATACTATCTCCAACTCCATCCCTATGGCAGCTGCTTGTTCTTTCAACAGCTCCTCTCTTACTCCGTGCATCGATATGCGTCCTGTTGACCGGTTGATGACGGTGAACAATTTGGCTACCTCAATCTCCGGATTATTTAATGCATAATACAAAGCAAGGGCGGAATCTTTGCCTCCGCTCCAACTCATCCAGCATGTTTTTTTCTTTCTCACATCATCAATTTGTAAAGTTTGTAATATTCTCCTTGAGCCGAGACAAGTTGATCATGAGTTCCTTGCTCCACCACTCGCCCTTCCTTCAATACATAAATATGATCGGCATTTTTAATGGTGCTCAAACGGTGGGCTATGATAATGGAGGTCCTTCCTTTCATGAGGTTATCCAAAGCTTCCTGTACAATTTTTTCCGATTCGTTGTCGAGTGCCGAGGTGGCTTCATCCATCAACAATATTTGAGGATTTTTCAGAATAGCACGAGCAATGGCGATTCGTTGACGTTGACCACCCGAAAGCTTGCTTCCTCTCTCTCCTATGTAGGTATCATAACCATTTTCCAACTCCATGATAAAATCATGGGCATATGCTATTTTTGCGGCATGTATGACCTCTTCCAAAGGCACTTTATCATGGCCCATGCAAATGTTGTTATATACCGTATCGTTAAATAATACCGGGTCCTGTGATACCACCCCAAACAATTTCCGTAATGATTCCTGTCGAATATGGCGGATATCCACATCATCAATCAATATCGCACCTGAAGACACATCATAAAACCTCAACAACAAATCGACGAGAGTAGATTTTCCACTGCCTGACTGTCCAACCAGGGCAATGGTTTTTCCTTTTTCTATGATTATATTGATGTTTTTCACCACCGGTTCGACATTGTATGCAAAACTGACATCACGGTATTCGATTTTATTTTTAAATTCAACGATTTCTATTGCATCCGGATTATCGCATACAGGGTTGGATTCATTTAAAATCTGATTGATACGGTCAATGGAAGCAGCACCCTTTTGTGCATTATTGTATACAATCGAAAATGATTTCAATGGATTGAGCAATTGAGAAAAGATAATGACAAATCCAATAAATTCGCTACCCGTCAAATCTGCATTTTCTTTCAAAACCAGCCTTCCACCATAATATACTAAACACAGCATGATGACAGCACCTAAAAACTCGCTTACAGGAGAGGCGAGGTCTCTTTTACGCAACATTTTTCTCATCAACCGGTTGAGCCGTTCGTTATCCAATCTGAACTTTTTTTTGAAAAAATGATCTGCCATGAATGATTTAATGATTTTCATTCCACCGAGCGTTTCTTCTACGATAGAAATTAATTCTCCAAGTTTTTGTTGGGTTTCGCCGGAAGTTTTTTTCAGACTCCTTCCGATACGTCCTATTACCAAAGCCGATACCGGCAACAACACAAGGGCAAACATTGTGAGCGAAGGACTGATAAAAAACAAAATGCCCAACGCCGAAAGAATGGCTATTGGCTCACGGAAAATCATTTCCAAAGAGGTCATAATGGACCATTCTATTTCTTGCACGTCGGACGTAAATCTTGTGATTAGATCGCCTTTGCGTGCTTCCGAAAAATATGACACCGGAAGTTCAAACAACTTGTAGTATAATTTGTTTCTGAAATCACGTACAACATTATTCCGTATAATGGCAACAAAATACATTCCCAAATAACGGAACAAATTTTTTAGAAAAAAAAATGCGCCAACCAATATGCAAATAACCACCAGTGTGGTTTCTTTGCCATAATCCATTATGGCTTGACTCATGTAAAAATTCACCACATCCTGCAACCCTTGTTTAGAAAAATGCCATCCGGGATGCTCCATCACCGGCGGAGTTTGATCAAAAAGCAGGTTGAGAAAAGGTATAAACAACAACAAAGAGAATAAATTGCATATTACCGAAAGGATATTGAAAAAAATATTCAAAAATGACCAACGTTTATATTGCCAGGCATATTGCAAAACCATTACCAGATTTCTCATAAAAGATTTAAAATTGAAATTTAAAACAATATATCATGAAAACTTTATACTTTTGCCAATTGTTATGACAGAAAAATATCTTGGCAAAATAAACAAACTTTTACAAACCCGGATCGCCGAAATTATTAATTTAAACAAAGACCTCTGGTTTGAAAAGGCATTTATCACCGTAACCAGAGTAAGCACCACTTCGGACCTCTCTCTTTCAAAGGTCTATTTAAGCATATTAAATCCAAACAAACAAGAATTACTTGATAAAATTAAACAGCATAAAGGAGAGATCAAAAAGGAATTGGGCCTTGCCATTCGAAATAAGATCAGGAAAATTCCCGACTTGCAATTTATCCTGGACGATACTCTGGATTATATCGAAGAAATTGACCGTCTTTTAAAAAAGTAAATTTTTTGATTTTTGTATGAAATACGATCCCATAAAAAAAACTCTCGGCGATTTTTTTAATAAGAGTCCCTTTTTGAGAAAACTTTTTTACCGTTTGTTGGACCTTCTGCTTTTAAGAGCATGGCATATTCATCGGGAACTCAAAAAATGGAAGAAAAACAAAGGCAATGATATTCATATATTGGACGCAGGCGCCGGTTTTGGACAATATACATACTACTTGAGCAACATGAATCCCTATTGGAGTATTCTGGCTGTGGATGTGAAAAAAGACCAGGTGTCTGACAACAATAAATTTTTTCAAAGAATAGGAAAAGACAATGTAAAATTTAAAATCGCCGATCTGACTCAATTTCGCACCAATGAATGTTTTGATTTGATTTTGTGTGTGGATGTTATGGAACATATAGAAGACGATGTGAAAGTTTTTGAAAACTTTTATCATTCTCTCAAAGCGGGAGGAATGTTGCTTATTTCCACTCCTAGCGATCAAGGCGGATCGGATGTACATGACGAAAATGACACTTCATTTATAGAAGAACATGTGAGAAATGGCTATAATGCCGATGAAATAAAAACAAAACTCAAAAATGCAGGATTCAGCAAAGTTTCAGTCCGGTATTCATACGGTGTCCCCGGCAAAATTTCATGGAAACTTTCCATGAAATATCCAATTTTGTTACTTGGTAAAAGCAAGTTGTTTTTTGTTTTGATTCCATTTTATTATTTGTTGGTTTATCCTTTTTGCTTCATATTAAATTATCTGGATGTACACATGGCACATAAGACAGGAACCGGATTAATTGTAAAGGCCTGGAAATAAAATCACACAATCGAAAACCGGAACCTGACATAAAAACTTCTTTAAGCAACTCATAACGTTAAACAGATTTTAATTTCTAAAAAATTAATCACTAAATTTGTCAAATAAACCAACTTAAACCATGTCGAATCAACCATATAAAGCCGGCCCATTATTGTCGACTATCAATAGTCCGGCGGATTTAAAGAAACTTCCAAAGGAAAAATTGCCACAACTGGCTGACGAACTCCGTCAATTTATCATTGATGTCGTGTCGGAAAAGGGAGGGCATTTTGGAGCCAGCTTGGGTACGGTAGAGATGACTATAGCCCTGCATTATGTTTTTGATACACCCCGGGATTTGATCGTTTGGGATGTAGGCCACCAAGCCTATGGACATAAAATCATTACCGGCAGACGCGATGTATTTCATACCAACCGCCTTTATAAAGGCATCAGTGGTTTTCCAAAACGGAGCGAAAGTCCTTACGATACCTTCGGTGTAGGTCATAGTTCCACATCTATTTCAGCAGCATTGGGAATGGCTATAGCTTCAAAACTCAAAAATGAAGAGAAACAGGTTGTGGCAGTGATTGGTGACGGAGCCCTTACCGGGGGTATGGCTTTTGAAGCGCTCAACCACGCCGGTGCCGAAAAAGCCAACATGCTGGTTGTGCTTAATGATAACTGTATGTCTATCGACCCTAATGTAGGGGCACTGAAAGAATACCTTACCGATCTCACCACATCCAAAGCCTACAATAAAATTAAAGACGAAGTATGGAGTTTGTTGGGCAAGATATCCCAATTTGGACCCGACGCGCGTTCTATTGTACAAAAAATTGAAAATACATTTAAATCTGTTATTCTCGAAAAATCCAATCTTTTCGAAGCCCTGCAATTTCGTTATTTTGGTCCCACCGATGGCCATGACTTATTGCATTTGGTGGAATTGTTTGAACATCTTAAAACCATACCCGGACCCAAAATATTGCACTGCCTTACCAAAAAAGGCAAAGGGTATAAACCCGCTGAAGAAGGCAACCCGACCGTATGGCACGCTCCGGGAATATTTGATAAAAATACCGGAGAAATCATTAAACCGAAAAAACGAGCCCCTACTCCACCCAAATATCAAGATGTCTTTGGTCATACTTTGGTTGAATTGGCATCGAAAAACGAAAAAATCGTTGGGATCACTCCGGCCATGCCTTCGGGTTCTTCCATGAATATTATGATGGAGAAGTTTCCCAATCGTGCCTTTGATGTAGGCATCGCCGAGCAACACGCCGTAACATTCTCTGCCGGCCTGGCAACCCAAGGGCTTGTGCCATTTTGCAACATTTATTCGTCTTTTATGCAACGGGCATATGATCAAGTAATCCATGACGTAGCCCTGCAAAAACTTCATGTGGTGTTTTGCCTCGACAGAGCAGGTTTGGTTGGCGCCGATGGGCCTACACATCACGGGGCATTCGATATAGCTTATTTTCGCTGTATTCCCAATATGATTGTATGTGCTCCTATGAATGAAGAAGAATTGAGGGATATGATGTACACAGCCCAATTGGAAAAAAATGCCGGTCCTTGGGCCATTCGTTATCCCAGAGGCGAAGGCGTAATGCCCAATTGGAAAACACCTTTAAAAGAAATTTCGGTTGGTAAAGGAGTCAGAATAAAAAATGGCGAAGACCTTGCCATTCTTTCTATCGGCCACATAGGCAACCTGGCAATGGAAGCTATTCGGGAATTGGAATCGGAATATCACTGGTCTATTGCACTATACAATATGCGCTTCGTAAAACCCATTGACGAGCTCATGTTGCACGAAATATTTGGAAAATACAAACACATAATTACCGTAGAAGACGGTTGTCTGATGGGAGGGTTTGGAAGTGCCGTTCTCGAATTTGCCGCCGATCAAGGGTATAAAAACTCCTCTATTGTAAGGCTCGGTATACCGGATAGGTTTATAGAACACGGTACACAACAAGAACTCTACCGTGAATGCGGTTACGACAAAAACAGCATCAAATCAACGGTGATTAAACTGATGCAAACCCAAAACAAACAAGTTAATCTGCGAGGTTAATTTCCACTGCATCCATAGATTTTGTGACTGCTTCCAACTCCAAAACAAATTTCCGTTTATCGAAATAGGGCGCATACAAATACGCATCCACATAATACAATTCGTTTGCAGCAGTGTCAAGGTAAACTTGCATAATAAAAGGTCCTCCCATGGTTTCGTTGATCATTCTCCACAACCCCCTGATTTCTTTAACATAAAATGGACCTTTTTTATACTCAAATGTGTCGGGTATATATAATTTCTCTGTGGCCATAAAAGAATTAGGCAGGCGTCCATGCACATACAAGTTTAACACACTGTCTCTTTTCTGGATAATACTTTTCAAATGCCAATCGGAGTTTGCCAGGTAAGGTGTTTTGTAATAAAAAAATCCGTCTAAAATTTCGTGATCGCCCACCATTCTGTCTCGTCTGAACCAAAAAAAATCTTTTTTCGCTGTTGCTTCCAAAAAGGCAATAGGAATTAAAGGGCTATGCCCCCATTGTCTTTTAATCTTTTTATAGATTTTGACATTGTTGCGTTCTTTTAATTCCTCAATTTGAAGATTTACCTCAAAATCACGAAACATAAAAGCAAGTTTTGATTGATTCTTATTTAAAATTTTGATCAAATCACTCACATTTGGAGCAAAGATATTGACCACCAATTGTGGCTTAGCCCAAACATCATGTTGTAGGGCAAATTTTGGTTTTTTCAAAGAAGGGTCGATCTCTAAATAAAGAATGCTACGGGTGGTTTTGAAGATCTGTTCGAAATGACGCTTATCAATAAAATATAAAGAAAACAAAGGTTCACGTTGAGGCAATCCCGGATGTTCGGCAAGAAAAACCGACTCAACAGCATCGTTTAACCCGGAAAACCACACAACAGAATCAGCCACAACAATCATTTCCAAAGGTTTGCCGGTAGATTTAGGCAAAACTTGATTGCGGCTTTGATCACAACCCGTGAAAAAATAAAAAACAATCAAAGTTAAAAACAAAAAACGAAAAACCATGGGCATAAGATTTAAACGCAAAATTGGAGATAAAATTATAAATGTAATAAAAAGAACTAAAATTACGAGTCCTGCTTTATTTAAACCTTTGCCTTCTCAGAGATTTTAGTTTTTTGATCGGGATAACGATATTCCTTGTTCTAAACCCTTTTATTTCATTCTTTTCGCCGTTGCTGATTTAAAATTAGTCGATATATTTATCCAAATAATGATAAAAATCAGTTCCGAATAAAAAATAAAATGTTTAGTTTTGCAGCCGATTTTAAAGAAGACATGAGAACACATTATTTATCAATTATTTATTTAATTGCTGCATTATTTACAGGCCGTCATTCTTTAGCTTCTTCCGGTGAAGGTTCTTTCAATGCCGGAGAAATGATTATGCATCATATTTCGGATGCACATGAAATACATATTGCCGGAGATTTTTCCATTTACTTACCTGTAATCATTAAAACCAAAGAAGGATGGAAAACGTTTTCTTCTTCTCATTTTTATCACAATCCCCGCACAGCCGTTTTGGAAAATGGTAAAACAGTTCATTATTACGAACATGAAGGTTTTATACTGTTCCACGAAAAAATATACTATGCCAATGAGGGTGCGCAATTCGACGCAAAGGGGCATTTAACTAATCCTCCTGTAGAATTGGACTTGTCGATTACCAAAAACACCTTTGGTGTATTTCTCGCTTCCATCTTATTGATTCTTATTTTCTTCACCGTGGCCCGTCAATATGAAAAAAGAAAAAAACAAGCTCCAAAAGGCTTGCAATCTTGGCTTGAACCTTTGATACTTTTTATCCGTGACGAAGTTGCCATTCCTTCAATCGGCAAGGATAAAGCAGATTATTTCATGCCATTTTTGTTGACCATTTTCTTTTTCATTTGGTTATGTAACCTGATTGGACTGATTCCTTTCATAGGCGGTTTTAACATTACAGGTACACTCGGAGTTACATTGGTTTTGGCAGCAGCCGTTTTCGTCATAACCACCATCAAAGGAAACAAACATTATTGGGAGCATATTTTGTGGCCACATGGAGTACCTACACCCATTAAATTTATATTGGTACCTATTGAATTTGCCGGTATTTTCATCAAGCCGGCAGTATTGATGATCCGTTTAACAGCCAATATCACAGCCGGCCATATAATTATACTTGCATTTGTGAGTTTGATTTTTATTTTCGGATTAAACAATCCTGCTTTGGGCTATGGAGTTGGAGCAGGATCGGTTTTATTCATGATATTTATGTATTTTATAGAATTGTTGGTGGCATTTTTGCAGGCATATGTATTTACATTGCTTGCGGCATTGTATTTTGGAGCGGCTGTAGAAGAAGTGCACCATTAACTTTTAACAAATTGAACCTATTAACCCACATAAAACAATAAACTATGGAACTTTTACAAATTTTGTTGGATGCTGTGTCAGCAGCAGGTTATGCCGGAATCGGAGCAGGAATCGCTGCCATTGGTGCCGGTCTGGGCATTGGCCGTATCGGAGGATCTGCTCTTGAATCAATTGCAAGACAACCTGAAGCATCCGGAGACATTCGTGCAAACATGATCGTTGCTGCCGCTCTTATCGAAGGTGTGGCTTTGTTTGCAGTGATCGTTTGCTTGTTGGCCGTATTGGGCTAAAATTTCGACGGGCTTTAACGGTTGGTTAAAGCCCGTTTTTTAAATGAAAAATTAATTTAAACATAAAAACTATGTTGGATCTAAACTTAGGTACCGTAATTTGGACATCCATTGCTTTCTTAACCGTGCTTTTTATTCTTTCAAAAATGGCATGGAAACCAATTCTCAACGCTTTACGGGAACGGGAAAAAAGTATAGAAGAAGCATTGGCATCGGCCGAACGTGCCCGTCAAGAAATGGAAGCACTGCAAGCACAAAATGAGGCTCTTTTGAATGAAGCAAAACTCGAAAAAGAAAAAATTTTGAAAGAAGCCCGCGATCTAAAAGAAAAAATTATTGCAGATGCCAAGGATAAAGCCATTCAAGAATCCAATAAAATCCTGGCAGAAGCCAAAGCCACTATCGAAAAAGAGAAAATGGCTGCCATGACCGAATTAAAAAATCAAGTGGCACTCCTGGCTGTAGAAGTTGCCGAAAAAATTCTTCGGGAAGAATTGTCTTCTCAAGAAAAACAAAAAAAACTTGCCACTAAATTGATTGAAGAAATTTCCATGAACTAACGGTATATGAAAAGTCCCAAAATATCGATCCGCTACGCCAAAGCCGTGTTGGACCTGGCTGTTGAAAAAAATGTATTAGACCGGGTTTTTGAAGATTTCAAATCATTGGCGGAATTATTAAATCAATCCAGAGAATTGACACTTTTCTATCGAAATCCTGTCATTAAAAATGATAAAAAAATTAAAATCACCGAAACCATTTTCCAATCTTCTTTTCACGAATTGACCCTAGCTTTTTTACGTATTTTGATCAACAAAGGCCGGGCTGATCTTATCAATGAAACAGCCGAAGCATTCATCGATGCATACAAAAGTTATAAACATATAACAACCGCCAATGTTACACTTGCTGTTGAACCGGACAATGAACTGAAAGACATGATCAGGAAAAAGGTAGAAGAAGTGGCCCAAAATAATCATTGCGAAATTCAATATAATATCAAACCTGAAATCATAGGCGGATTAATTTTGAGAATAGACGACAAACAATGGGATTTGAGTGTGAGATCGAAGCTGAACCAATTGCAAAAGATTTTTTCGCAAAATCCTTATATTAAAAACTTTTAAAACTTACAAATATGCCTGAAATAAAACCATCAGAAGTATCAAACATTTTAAGACAACAGCTTTCCGGCATCAGCGATGCCGCAAAAATGGATGAAGTGGGCACCGTATTGCAAGTAGGCGATGGTATTGCCCGTATTTATGGTTTAAACAAAGTACAAGCCGGCGAGTTGATAGAATTTGAAAACGGTGTTCAAGCCATCGTTCTTAACCTCGAAGAAGACAATGTGGGTGCTGTGTTGCTTGGAAGATCCAATGATATAAAAGAAGGAGATATTGTAAAACGTACCGGACGAATTGCATCCATTAAAGTAGGTGAAGGGATGCTGGGAAGAGTTGTTGATACTCTCGGTAATCCCATTGACGGAAAAGGTCCTATCACCGGTGAACTTTATGAAATGCCTTTGGAAAGAAAAGCTCCGGGTGTGATCTACCGTCAACCCGTAAACGAACCATTACAAACCGGTATCAAGGCTATCGATGCGATGATACCTATCGGACGCGGGCAAAGAGAGTTGATCATTGGCGACCGCCAAACCGGTAAAACCACTGTAGCTATTGATACCATCATCAATCAAAGGGAGTATTACGAAAGAGGTGAACCTGTATATTGTATCTATGTTGCATGCGGACAAAAAGGTTCAACTGTTGCAGGCATTGTCAAAACGCTCGAAGACAACGGCGCAATGCCCTACACTATCGTAGTGGCTGCCAATGCTTCAGACCCTGCTCCTATGCAATTTTATGCTCCTTTTGCCGGGGCTGCCATCGGTGAGTTTTTTAGAGATACAGGAAGGCCGGCTTTGATCGTTTATGATGATCTTTCTAAGCAAGCTGTAGCATATCGTGAGGTTTCTTTGTTGTTACGCCGTCCTCCCGGTCGTGAGGCATATCCCGGTGACATCTTCTATCTACACAGCCGTTTGTTGGAAAGGGCCGCAAAAATCATCAACGACGATACCATTGCACGCCAAATGAACGACCTGCCCGAATCAATCAAACACTTGGTGAAAGGAGGTGGCTCTTTGACAGCATTGCCCATTATCGAAACTCAAGCAGGAGACGTTTCGGCATATATTCCGACCAATGTAATTTCCATCACAGACGGTCAGATTTTCTTGGAAGCCAATCTATTCAACTCTGGTGTAAGACCTGCTATTAACGTGGGTATCTCGGTGTCACGTGTGGGGGGCGCAGCTCAAATCAAGTCCATGAAAAAAGTAGCCGGTACTTTGAAATTAGATCAAGCACAATACCGTGAGTTGGAGGCCTTTGCTAAATTTGGTTCTGACCTCGATCCTGCCACCAAAGCCGTTTTGGACAAAGGTGCAAGAAACGTTGAAATTTTGAAACAACCACAAAATTCTCCAATGCCCGTAGAGAAACAAATTGCCATCATCTATCTGGGAACTAAAGGCCTATTGAAAGATATCGCATTGCAAGACATTAAAAAATTCGAAAAAGATTATCTTGATTTGTTAGAAGTGCAATATAAAGACACTCTTAATGAATTAAAAAGCGGAAAAATAGACGATAATATCACATCTATTCTCGAAAAAGCAGCTCAGGAAGTAGCATTGAAATATAAAAAATCATAATCAAACAGGGCTGAACTATGGCAAACTTAAAGGAAATACGAAACAGAATAGCTTCGGTACAATCCACACGGCAGATAACCTCAGCCATGAAAATGGTTTCTGCCGCCAAATTGAGAAGGGCTCAAGATGCGATTTTGCGTCTCAGGCCTTATGCAAATAAATTGAATGAACTTTTGGCCAATCTATCGCAAGGTATCACTGCAGAAGACAGCCCGTATGTTGAAGAAAGAAAAGTAAACAACCTTTTGATAGTGGCCATGACTTCAAACCGTGGTTTGTGTGGAAGCTTCAATTCTCAGGTCATTAAAACCACTTTACGTCTTTTGGAAGAAAACCGTGACAAAAACGTGAAAGTTTTAGCCATTGGTAAAAAAGCCGAAGATTATTTTAAAAAATTCGAAGGAGTGTTGTTGTCTTTTCCTCAAGAAAATTTGAAGGAACTAACAAAAGTAAATGACATTTACGACCGATTGACATATCAAAACTCCGAAATTTTTTCGGAATTTTTGATGAAAAAATTTGAAGATAAAACATTCGACAAAGTTATTTTGGTATACAACCAATTCAAAAATGCAGCCACCCAGGTGGTTCAAATTGAAGATTATCTCCCTATAAAACCATCGGTCAAAGACAATTCAAAAGTAACCGACTATATTTTTGAACCTTCTAAAACAGAGATTGTTGTGGATTTGATTCCTCAATCGTTGAAGATGATTTTATACAAAGCCCTCAGGGACTCATTTGCCGCAGAACATGGTGCCCGTATGACTGCAATGCACAAAGCTACCGATAATGCAACGGAACTATTACGTACTTTGCGTCTTAATTACAACAAAGCACGTCAAGCTGCCATTACAGGTGAAATTCTCGAAATTGTTGCCGGTGCCGAAGCGCTGCATTAAAGCTTTAACATATCACTGTTCAAATAAAAAAGCACTGAAAATCATCAGTGCTTTTTTTATTTTCGGCATACAGGAAATGTAATTTTTCCTTTTATAAAGGTCTGTTTTAATATCACGAATTTTTTGACAAGCGTTCTAAAATTTCATTCAAATGCTTTAATTTTTTTTCCTGTCTCAATTTTTTTGCACTATCTGTATAGTACTTATGTTTCTTGAGAAATTTAACCTGAAGTTCGTCCCATTCCTTGTCACTTTTGATATAATTGCGTTCCATCAATTCTTTTTTGAGTTTATCTGCTATATGATGAAAATCGTCCCGTCCGAGATAATCCAAATCGGCATCTTTGATGATTTCTTCCAATTTGTTTTTGGGTTCGTGATCCTGATGAGTGGCCATAATGAGTGATTTAATTTTTTCGATTTGTCCGGAGGAGTATCCAAACTGTTGCAAAATTTCCTCTGCCATTGCCGCCCCTATGGCTTCATTGTTTTCATATCTTTCAATAAACCCGGCATCATGAAAAAGTGCCGCTGTTTTAAGTAAAAACAAATCCTCGTCCAACACATTTTCCATAACAGCTAATCTTTCCACTGCATCTACCACGTCATATACATGATCTATGCTATGATAATATAAATTTTTAGGCAGGTTTTCATTTAATATCTTCAAAATGTGCTTTTCGGCTTTTTGGTAATTTATTTTACTGTAAACATTTAACTCTACAAGTTTGTAAAACTTCTCGTTGGGCACAACTCCCAATTCATCTGCAGATAATTGGGGTTTGATGCGGTGTACAAAATACATCGCAATCAAACCCTTGTTTTTCGCCGGTATTTTTCCACGATATTCACAAACAAAATAATCTTTGATATACTGATAGGTATTTTCGGACACATTTATTTTTCCTTCCATACCCGCCATTTCCATTCGTGCTGCGACATTTACCGTATCTCCCCATACATCATAGGCAAAACGTTTTATACCCACAACACCGGCAATAAGTTCACCTGTATTAATACCTATTCTTAAAAGCCACGGTATCTCGCCTTTGCTTTCTTTTACCTCATTTACCTGTTTGACATAATGTTGAATTTCCAAAGCTGCCAGGGTAATATCGATAGGGTTGGTTTTATTGCGTATGGGAATGCCTCCGGCCGCCATATAAGCATCTCCCATAGTTTTTATCTTTTCTAAATTGTGCTTACTAATAATTTCATCAAATTTGATGAAAAATGCATCGAGCTGTGCTACCAGATCTTTAGGGCGTAACTTCTCGGCGATTTGGGTAAATCCTTTAAAATCACAAAACATAACAGAAGCCATTCGATAGCTCCGGGGAGCCGCTTTGCCTTTAGTTTTCAATTCCTCTACTGTTTCTTCAGGCAATATGTTCAATAACAAATTCTCTACTTTTTTCTTTTCTTCTTCCAGCAATTTTTTTTGTTCTTCTATTTTTTGTTTTTGTAGTGATATTTCGGCGGTTCTTTTTTGTACCAGTTTTTCGAGATATGCCTTTTGAGCTTCGATGTTTTTAACACGAATATAATAAATCACATAGGCAAGACCCGAAAGCACAATGGCCGCTAAAATTCTAAACCACCAGGTTTGCCAATATGGAGGTAGAATTGTAATGATGGCTATAACTTTTTCATCCGTCCATACATTATCGCTATTGGCAGCCCTTGCTTTGAGGTGATAAGTGCCCGGATCAAGGTTCGTATATGTAATGGTGGCATGACTACCGGTTTGCAACCAACTCAAATCAAAAGGTTCTAAACGGTATTGAATGACATTTTTTGATGGTGATGAAAAATGAATGGTTGTTAACTCCAAAGAAAAAACATTAAGATGGCTGGGGAATTTTAGATGAACAGTTGAATCAATTTTTTCAACAACAGGGTTGTTCCATTGAATCGGTTTGTTAAAAAGAAGAATCCTGTCGAGCAATATTTCCGGAGGAAAGGGGTTTATTTGTATTTGATCCGGATTAAAAAAACTTACGCCCGATACACCGCCAAAATAAAGTGTATTGGACATTCGATCATAAAAATATGCACCGGTGTTAAATTCATTGCTTTGTAACCCATCAGATTCGTAAAAATTCTGTATGGTGCCATTTGAGGCAATTTTGGAAATTCCCCGGTTGGTACTGACCCAAATATTATTTTTATCATCTTTCAAAATTCCATAAATAACATTATTGGCAAGCCCCTCGGCAGATGTAATATATTCGACTCTATTTTTATCTGTATATATTTTATTGATACCGCCACCATAGGTTCCGGCCCAAAGAACACGGTTATCCTTGTCAAAATATAAAGATAAAATTGTGGGATTATTAAGGTTAAAAGTATCACTACCATATTCCCAGGCATAGGAATATGCAATGGGGTTGTCAGAAAGTTTTTTTTCTTGAATGGTAATTTTAAAAATACCATGTTGATCGCTGCCGGCATAAAATGTTGTATCATCAACAGGGATAATAGTTCTGATTATTTCGGTTTTTTTATCTTGTAAATTTTCACTCAACAGATGATAAAACAATTTTTTCTGTTCATATGAATACCAAAATATACCATTGCGTGTACCAAAAATAATTCCTTTACCTGTCGGCAGAATACAGTAAACCCTGTTTTTGATATCGTAAAATGTGCGGCTTTTCAATAAACTTCTTTTCCCGGGAGACAAAACATATACACCATCTTCACAACCTATATGAAAAACTCCCTTTATGTCCGCAATACAAAAA
The DNA here is from genome assembly GCA_026003395.1 of Vicingaceae bacterium. Classification (NCBI taxonomy): domain Bacteria; kingdom Pseudomonadati; phylum Bacteroidota; class Flavobacteriia; order Flavobacteriales; family Vicingaceae; species Vicingaceae bacterium. The sequence goes on along the minus strand of BPHE01000010.1, from coordinate 62,381 downwards.
ATACTTTTTCGTAGTTTCTCGAAAGGTAATGTCAACGATGCCGATTTTTGATTATTCACAAAAATGTCTAATGTTTTGTCTGTACCTATCAAAAGGGTATCGGATTTTTTATAAACAGACCAAATAATTGGGTTGGATAGAGAATATATATCCAATGGGTTATGAGTAATTCTTTTGAAGAATTGTTTATAAGGATCGAAATAATTCATTCCATTGTCAGTGGCAATCCAATATATGCCAAATTTATCTCTGTAAATTTTATTGATATGGTTGCTGTTAATCGTGTAATTAACAAAGGGATTGTGCTTGTAATGATCAACCTTATTTTCTTGCAAGTGAAACAGACCCCTATCGTCGGTTCCAATCCATAAGGCATTTTCGGAGTCAGGATATATATAAGTTAAGAGAGTATTTTTCAAAAATTGAAATTTTTCAGGGATATTGAGCAACATAAATGATTTAGTTTTGAAAATTTTCAGCCCTTTGTTGGTGGCAACATAGGTATCATCATGATGATGCACTATGTGATTGACGGTTAAATCTGACAGGATTCTTTGGGGGATAGAAGTATTTTTTTTCAAAATATAAAGTCCGGAATTTTCACAGCCAATCCACAGGTTACCATGCGCATCCAATGCTAAACAATGAATCAAGTTATTTTCAGGAATATTGAAAATGTATTTTTTACCGTTTTTAATATTGTACCGCAAAATAATATTCTCTGAAGCCAACCATATAAACGGATATTCGTTTTCAACAGCAGTAAATGAATTGTGAGTAAATCCCTCTAACTTTAATAGTTCAAAACGATCTCCAAAAGGTTGATAGATATTTAGTCCGGCCTGGGTAGCGATCAACAAAACAGAATCATTTATCAAAGCCAGCTTTTGTATGTGGTTATGCGCAATAGATCCACTGTCTTTTATTGTATGGAAATATGTTTTAAAAGAAATGCCATTAAAACGATTTAAACCATCTTGTGTAGCAATCCAAACATTTCCATAACGATCAGAAATAATATCATTGATTGTACTTTGAGATAACCCTTCATTTAAATTGATCGATTTAAAATAAATATCATTTGCAGAAAATGCAGTATTGACATTCTGAGCATTAAGAAATATTTGAAAAAAAACAAAAAGCAATCCCAATGGGATCCACTTACTTAATTGTTTCGATGATAATTTCAGTTCTTCTGTTTTTTGCATGTTCTTCTTCGCTGCATTCAACACCATTAACGCAATGATTCACCGGTTGTGATTCACCATATCCAATTCCTTTGATTCTTGACGGATCCACACCCTTACTGATCAAATATTTTACTGCTGCATCGGCTCTCTTTTTAGAAAGATCCAAATTATATTTATCACTTGCTCTTGAGTCGGTATGGGAACCCAAAGTTACCTTAATGTTTTCATTCTTTTTAAGAATTTCGGCCAATTTATCCAATATTTGGGCAGATTCCGGGGTAATTTCCCAACTATCATATTCATAGTAAATTTTCGACATGACAAATTTTTCCTTAAATTTTATTTTTATAACCTCATCATTTTCATTTAACAATGTTATGAAACTTTGATCGGGGTCTAACCTAACATATTCAAATGTTCCATCTTTAAGCTTTGTTAACCTATCTAAAATATTTCCCTTTTCATCGGTAATAATAACTTTTAAATCTTCTCCTTCATTCATCAATTTAATTTTATATTTTATATCGGGAGGAAGATTCTCAAACACAAATTTCCCTTTTTCGTCAGTTTTTATTTTACCTAAAATATTTCCTTTTTGATCTTCTATTAAAACATCAACTTTTTTATTGTAATCTCCCGGAAGTATTTTATAAACCTGTCCATAAACTGATACTGTCAATAAATCCTCGTCTTTTTCTATCAATAATGGCAATTTATCTGCCTGGTTAGGGCTTAGTGCTTTAAATCTAAAATATCCTGATTTATACTCATCCCCTTTGGCAATTTTTTCTTTTTTGGTGTTTAAGAGATAAATATTCTTATCTTTCTTATTTTTAGGTAATTTGCCTTCATCGATGTTTATTTTTATCAAATAGTCCACATCCGGTGTAACATGGGAAAAAGAAAAGTAACCCTCTTGGTTGGTTGTGGTTGAGTCCAATAAGTTTTCATTGACATCCAACAATTGTAATTTTAAACCGGACACAGGAAGTTTATAGAATTCCACAATACCTTGAATATCTGTGTAAGGAGTATATTGAATTCCATGGAAAGTAAACTTGTAAATGTCATCGAAACCAAGCCCTCCGGGTCTGGAACTACTAAAATATCCGGTGGAGTCATTGATAAAACAAATGCCAAAATCATCGAATTTACTGTTTAACGGAGTTCGCATATTTATTGGAGTTGACCAACTTTTATTATTGACAATTGTTGATCTAAAAATATCCAGACCTCCTGCACCGGGCCAACCGTTAGACGAAAAATACAAAAAATTTTGAAACAAATATGGAAAAACCTCATCTCCTTGGGTGTTAACGCTATCCCCCAAATTTACCGGTTGCGACCATTGACCATTTTCAAATACAGAATACCAGAGATCCATACCTCCTTTACCTCCGGGCATATCAGAAGAAAACACAAGCATTTTACCATCGTTGCTAAGAGCGGGATGTGTAAATGAATACTCTCCGTTGATGAAAGGCAATGGACGAATATTAACAATTTTGCCTTTTGACCATTCTCCTTCATAGAGTTGTGGCTTATAAACCCTTTGTTGGTTTTTAATATCCAGTGAAATTTTACTAAAAATTATCTTTTTTGTTGCCGGAGCATAGGTCATTGGACCGGTATGCCATAATCCATTAATCTCTCCTTTTAAAGGTTTTATCTTTTTTTTTGATTTAACCTGACGAAATATATGGCTATAATAAAATTTTCCGTTTGGATCTTTCAAATACTCTATCAGATCAAACGGACGATTGCTAACAAAAAAAATCGAATTGTCAATCATTACCGGAGCATAATCATGATAAATACTATTGATCCATTCATCATAATGAATGCTAAACCATTGAGGGTCAATATCCCATTTTTCCATTTCGTTCAATCTCCGGAGAAACAATTCGGTCATCAAATCTCCGGGATATTTTTGTAATATCAGGTTTAACTGATTTTTGGCATCGGCAAGATTTCCGGTGATTTTCAATATTTGGGCATATCTAAACTTCCATTCCTTATCATCCGTCAACTTTGTCAGGGTTTGTAATTTAGGTAATGCTTCAAGATAATTACCTGTTTTTATGTAACATAAAATTAAACCTTTTAATGCATCGATATTTTCCGGTTGTTTTTTCAGAATTTTTTGATAAATGGCGGCTGCTCTAAAATATTGATGTTGTTGTTGGAGATGAAGTGCCTTTTCAATATTTTTATCATCATTGAATGAATACAAATTATATTGATTCAAAAGAAAATGTATAAAAATAAAAATCACAAAATTTTGTAAGCCCATCTTAGAAAAACCTTGGATTTGCAGTCTTTTGTTTAACTAAATCCCAACCTACAAAAATCTCATGAGTTAACCCTGAATAACCTTTTAAGTTATTAGAAGGTCTGTCAACCGAATACCCAACCCGTAGGCCATTGGAGAATTGATATTCGGTCAGCAGGGCTAAGCCATATCCACTTCTTAACGAAAAACCAAACCAAATTTGGTTGAAAAACAAAAAACTTATATTCAAATCGGCTGTTCCGGTAATTTGCTCAACCGAACGAATCAAAAGTGAAGGGCGAAAAATCACTTCTTCATCCAATTTGAATGCTTTACCTATTAAAAAGTTGGGATGACGATATAAACGATTTTCTTTTGAAGAAGAATCAGTAAAGTTTAATTTGGCAGGAAATAACTGATCAAAAGCCAGGCCGGTGAAAAAGGAATTTGTATTGTAAAATATACCAAATGAAAAATCCGGGTTTATATCATATGTTTTACCCACACTTGCCGTTGGTTCCATGGGGTCTTTGTATGAAATTTTATTCCAATCAAACTGTATATAGTGAATTCCGGCTCTGAGTCCCAACCCTAATTGTCCTTTACCTGCCTTAATTTTGTAAGCATAGATACCTCCTATTTTAAAGCTGTTGGTAGGTCCGATGGCATCATGGGTAATCAACCCTCCTAGTGCCATATTTTCTTTTTTAAATGGTGAATGAATGGCTAAATTTTGAGTTCTTGGTGCACCATCTAAAGCTGTCCATTGACTACGGTGAATCAACACCGCACTTAATGTGTTACGGGTCCCTGCATAAGCAGGGTTTAATTCCAATGGGTTGAAAATGTATTGGTTGTATAATGGGACCTGCTGCGCTTTTAAAATAACGCTGAAAGCAAAAAATATAAGGGCTAAAACATATTTGTCCTTAATTTTTATTTTGTTAGTTGTACCCATCCTTTTAAAGTTTGATTTGATATTTCTATTAGATAAAAATAGGTTCCCGGAGGTAAAATTTTTCCATTTTCAATATTTTCTCCTCTCCATACCACGGTTTTATTATCATAATTTTGACCTTGCCAAACTTTCACTCCCCAACGATTATAGATTTCTACCTTATTAGGCAAATATAAATTTATGTTTTCAATAATCCATGCGTCATTCACTCCGTCGAAGTTTGGAGAGAATCCACTATAAACTATAATGTTACAAGGTCCTTCAAATTGAGGACTTAGACGAATGGTATCCTGCCATTGACCGGCATTTCCGTAAACCATTACCACATATTCCCCCGGAGGCAAGTTCTGCCGGTATTTTGTTGTGTCATTATTGTCTACCCACACAACATAACACGAGTTACAACCGGGAATCTCCAAAAGTATGCTTCCGTCGGTTGCGTCAAGGCATGTAGGTTGTTGGATGATTACATTCACTTGCAAAGAATCTCCAATTTTGGGTTGTTGAAATCCTTGCGTCAGTATGACATTATTCACAGACCCCGTAAAAACAACAGCTTCTCCCACACTGTATGTGTACAAGCGATTATTTACAGTTTGGGTTTTTCCAAATGTTGACAACAAGCTTTGGGAAAACAAGTTGACAAACGGGAATCCTGACATTAAAGCATAGAATATTATTTTATATGTGAGAACTATCTGTTTTTTCATGCTCACAAAATTTTATTCGATGACAAAATAATGTACTCTAATTAATCCACTAATAGATATATTGATAAGAGTTGCGTTTCGATATATAATGGAATATTTAAAATAACCGGGCTGCACATCGGTTAATTGTATTGAATAATTTAAAATGTCACTTGCAGAAATTGTTGAAAATTCCGGTGTCAGGATGACTGTTGGAGATGTATTGTATGTTTTGGAAAATTTAATTTCACCTTCATATACTGCAGTGGATGAAGAGGAAACATTTGTTGAAAATGAATGATTGATTACCCCTTTCACGTCATTTGCATTCATGAGGTTCACAGCCGGTGGTGTTAAAAAAGAATTAAAGGACTGTGAAAAAATTACAGAAGGACCTGTGGCTTTAAAGTGACCGCTGTCAATTTGCAGGGCATTGGATGAATTTTTTGCATTTATTCTAACACGCGATTCATTCAAAGCTGCGGGCGGACTGTATAAACCCATATTAAAATGTGGAGAAGAAGCAACGTTCATAACACCAAAAGGACTTCCATTGTTTTCATTATTTAAAGAAAAATTGCCCGAGTTATCAACATCAAAAACCCATTCATAATTTGGTTGATTGATATTCCCCAATTGAAAAACACTATTGGGAACTGAATTATTTCTTCTCACATGCAATTGTGCCTCCGGTGTAAAACTATAGCCCATAGATATCAATCCGGAAGGTGAGATTATTTTCATTTTTTCAGTTCCGTTTACTTTCAATATCAAAGGATTATTGTCAGTGGTCCCAAGAAAATTTGTTGCGGGGTTTATGTTGGCATTACCCAACGTAGACCATACCTTTAGCAAAGTGGCTTCTGTAGAATTAGAAGGAGAAGGTCCTGTCGGACCGGTTGGTCCCTGAATACCTTGTGCTCCGGTTGGACCTGTCGGACCGGTCGGTCCCTGAATACCCTGCGCTCCGGTTGGACCTGTCGGACCGGTCGGTCCCTGAATACCTTGCGCTCCGGTTGGACCTGTCGGACCGGTTGGTCCCTGAATACCTTGTGCTCCGGTTGGACCTGTCGGACCGGTCGGTCCCACAACGGTATTAGAAGTATTCTCGCAATAAAATGCATATGGAACACTGATGAGCCGGTCTGACCCTATGCTTTGATAACCATTTCCGTCATCGACTTCTATTTTCAGCCAAATGTTTGCGCTAGACCAATTGATACCATTCAATGAGGTCGAACTACCACCTAAATACGTACCGGAACCAATTTTCACATTGATCAAACCCAAATTGCCGGTATTTAATCCTGTGTGCTCTTCTTGGTATTCCAAAATACCAAGATTAGGGTCTCCTTGATAGAACGAAAAACGCAAATTTACCGTTTGATTCACAAGCGGGTATCCGTTAAGATCCCTCACTACTACCTGATAATTGATATTTCCCGGCACATTTTGTGCAAACAATGGAAATAACGCCCCCCAAAATAATAAAATCCCCAAAAAGTGTAACTTAGTTTTCATAGTTGTAGATATTTTTATTAAAGTGATATTTAATTATTTATATGCAAATATAATTCAATTTTTTTTTATGCAATACCTCTCGATAGAATAAAACTTATCAGAGTTTGCCCTACTGCTTCCAATGTTTTTTTGCTGATTATCGAAAGATTATCTCTGTGTGTATGATGAAAATTGCCAAACTGTCCGGTATAAGGATTTATATGAATGATATCGACAGTAGGTATGCCGGCCCGGTTTAAATATAGATGATCGTCGGTGATGCCGGAAGTCATTTCATTGATGAAATAATTGGAAAAACCTAAAAGTCGGGCGGTTTTCCAAATTTCATTCACAAGTCCGGATGCGTATTGCATAGATACACCTTCTTTGGGAAATACGGCATCTTCGGCTCCCACCATGTCAAGCAATATTCCTTCTACAGGTTTATTTTCATTCCAAGGAAAATTTTTTACAAAATACTGACTTCCCAAGCACCATGTATTTTCTTTGGGCGCTAACATGGTTTGCTCCGGTTGCCCATAATCTTCCAAATCAAAAAACACGATATCTACTCCAATTGCGGGTTGGATCAATGAAATTTGCCGGGCAATCTCAAGTATAACCGCCACACCGCTGGCACCATCATTGGCTCCTTCAATGGGTTTGTTGCGATCCCGACTGTCTTTATCCGCAAATGGACGCGTATCATAATGGGCACAAAGTAAGATACGGTTGTTTAACTCCGGTTTGTAGCGCGACAATATGTTATACAACTTGTGCTTCGTATTGTCAAATGTATAAGTTTCGCCTGTTTGTTCTTCAACTATAAATCCAAAAGATTTTAATTTTTTTCTCAAAAAATTTCTACATCTTTCATGGGATAATGTACCGGGAACCCTGGGTCCAAAAGACACTTGTATTTTTATATATTCATAGGCACTGTCGACGTTAAATTCGAATCTTTTAATTTGTGTCTTTTCTTCTTTTTTTATTGATTTTGCGGGAATTTCAACGGTAGTTTTATTTTTTTCTTTTTCCGGTTGTTGATTACAAGCAACCCATATCAGGGTTGTCAATAATATTTTAATGAATAAATTCCCAGGTTGTTTCATTTTTCCCATCTTTAAGCAAAATTCCGGATTCTTTCAAACGATCTCTGATTTGATCGGCCAAAAGAAAATTTTTTGACTTTCTCGCTTCATTTCTGATATCAATCAAAATCTTTATGACTTCGGGCAAAAATTTGCCGGTCTCTTGTTTTTCCAATTTCAAACCTAAAATATCTTCGAAAAATGCTTTGAAAAATTTCTGCAACCTTTCTTTATCCGCTTGCGAAACGGATTCTTTTCCATCTTTAATGTCTTTTACTTTTTTTGACAATTCAAAAAGATGGGCAATAGCCACCGGAGTATTAAAATCATCATCCATGGCTTGATAACATTTTTCCATCAAGTCATCCAAATCGAATGATGTTTTATCACTTATGGACAAATTAGAGATTGACTGATATGATGCCGAGAGCCGTTCAAATCCTTTCTCTGCTGCTTGTAGTGCCTGGTTGGAGAAATCGAGTGTGGAAGAGTAGTGCGATTGCAAAATAAAAAACCTTACAGCCATAGGACTATAACCTTTCTCTAACAATGGGTGGTCGCCGGTGATCAATTCTGTAACCGTAAATGCATTGCCCAAAGATTTGCTCATTTTTTGTCCGTTGATCGTAAGCATGTTGGCATGAATCCAATAATTGGCCGGTTTATTACCACAAGCCGCAATGTTTTGGGCGATTTCACATTCATGATGAGGAAATTTCAGATCCATTCCTCCACCATGAATATCAAACGTCTCTCCTAGATATTTTGTACTCATGACACTGCACTCCAGGTGCCAGCCCGGAAATCCTTTTCCCCATGGTGATGGCCATTGCATAATATGCGAAGGAGATGCCTTTTTCCAGATCGCAAAATCCAAGGGTGACTTTTTTTCGTGCGTACCTTCCAATTCGCGGGTTTGTGTGTATAATTCTTCTATATTTCTTCCCGACAATTCTCCATAGGGATACTTTTGATTGTATTTGACAACATCAAAATATACACTTCCATTAACTTCATAGGCAAATCCCGAATCCAAAATTTTTTTTACCCATTCTATTTGTTCTATCAAATGGCCTGTGGCGGTTGGCTCTATATTTGGTGGCAATACATTGAACAAATCCATTATCCGGTGAAAGATTCGGGTGTATTTGCAAACGATTTCCATGGGTTCGAGATTCTCCAATTTTGCTCTTGCCGAAATTTTGTCTTCTCCTTCATCGGCATCGTTTTGCAAATGTCCTACATCAGTGATATTGCGAACATACCTGACTTTAAAACCGCAATGCGTCAAATATCTATATATAACGTCAAAACATATAAATGTCCTTACATTTCCAATATGCACTTCATTATAGACAGTAGGGCCACATACATACATCCCCACGTACGGTGGATTGATCGGTTTAAAAATTTCTTTTTTTTTCGTTAATGAATTATGGATTTTAATTTCCCTTTTCATCCAACATTATTTTTTGTCTGAGCATTTTAAAGTTTTGCAAATGTAATGAGAATTGCACAAACATCAGAATTAAGTAGAAAAATAGATTTTAATAATTTATTCGACAAACCTAATGGTTTGAAATAAAAGCAAGAATCTAATAAAAAAGGTGCGAAATTTAATTTTGTCGGTTGCATGTGCAACAAACAAAAAAGGACTGCATTTTGTCATACAGTCCTTTTTTTAATAAACAAATGTAAATTATCGTAAAACAAATTTAATTGGGACAGTATATCGAACGGATACCGGCTGACCTCTTTGCCTTCCCGGTTTAAATTTTGGTAAACTTTTTACCATTCTGATGGCTTCTTCTTCCAATTCTTTACCACCGGCCACACCCTTCAATACTTCTATTTTGGAAATTTCCCCATTTCGATCCACAACAAAACTTATAAACACCGTACCTTGTATTCCAGCTTCTTTAGCCATTTGAGGATAACGTTGCACTTTGGCAAAATGTGCGAAAATTTTTTGTTGTGTACAAGCATTTCTGGCCTGCTCGTTTGGTTCATTTTCACAACCCGGTAGTGTTGGCATTTGTTCAACAATGGTAAAAATCTCTTCTTCTTTTATTTCCTCCTGAGGCATTTCCACCACTTGTACTTCTGTATTTTGATCGGCTTCGGCATCTTGTATTTCGACCTCGTTTTCGATTTCTTTGTCATCTTCGACAATTTCTATTATTTCAACTTGAGGAGGGGGTGGAGGTGGTGGGGGGGGCGGCTCGTTTTGTTGTGTGATAGGAATAATCTCCTCTTCAATTTCTACTTGAGTGATTTCTCCCAAATCTGCCATACCACCCTCAGCAACACGATAATTGAGAGTCAGATACACCAAAAGTAGTGATGTTGCCAAACCGATTTCGAAAAAAAGCGATCGCTTTTTTTCCAAGTCGGCTCTTTCTGTTTTTTTTGGTTCCATAAAATTTTATTTCAAGCGTAAAATTACAATTTTTTTAAAATAACACTTCCGGTAATCAAACCTAAAGCATTTGATCCCAAATCACCAATACTGAAATAACGTCCCACCGGGAGGAAATATTGTAAAACTTCAATTACAAATCCGTATAAAAATCCAAACATTATCAAATAAAAGTAATAGAACCTTAAATGTTCATAAGGCCATGCTTTGCCCCATAAAAATATTAAAATGCCGTACATTAAAAAATGTACAAGTTTATCGAACCATTGAACCTCAATTTCAGGAAGACGATTGCCGGGAATGACAGATACAATCAAGATCAAAATACTATATGCAATTGCCACTAATTTCATACATACAATGAAAACTTAACCGCCAATCAATTCTTTATATTCTGCGGCGGTTAATAATTCATTGAATTCCCCTTCGTTAAAATTTTTTATTTTAATAATCCATCCTTCACCATAAGGATCTTTATTCACCAGTTCGGGATTATTTTCCAATTGTTCATTAAACTCAACCACTTCACCCGACACCGGCATAAACAAATCTGAGACAGTTTTTACCGCCTCAACACTCCCAAATACACTTTCTTTTTTCAATGCCTGACCAACAGTATTTACATCTACATAAACAATATCACCCAATTCGCTTTGGGCAAAATCGGTAATACCCACTATACAGTATTCTCCATCTATTTTGGCCCACTCATGGTCCTTAGAATAACGTAAATTTTCAGGGATATTCATCTTAAATGGTTTTATAATTAACTCTGCAAATATAAATCAATTTTTATTGATTGAGCATAAATCTGAGAGCAAATCCGAAATTTGTATTTCCTGTAGGAAAGGTTGTAGATATGAAAGGGGTAGTGCTTACTTTATCGTAATATAAACGTAGTGTCAATTTGTCGCTTAATTTATAATCTCCTGTAATTTTAATGGTAAATACTCTCTGACCACCGGTAATTTGGGTTATTTCATCTACAATTTGGCGAATTAGGTTATTGTTTGATCTTATAGAAAAATCTGCCCTTAAATCAAAATCGCTCACAATAGGTTTGGCTGTTTTGAATGGCAACTTCAAATTCTTGAACTTATAACCTGTTCCGATGACAAATTCCTGTCCTTTGATCTCGGTAATTTGATTATTGTTTAACGACAATGATATGTTTCTGTCTTTTTTATACTCAACTTTAAGAATTAAACTGTTTTGAAGCGTAGCATCAAAGCCGGCAAGCGGAGAAAATTGTTCGGATATGCTTACGGTTTGAATTTGAAATTTGTTGACAAAATTATTATTTGCATCTGTGGTCACCGGTTCTCCATTTCCATTTTCTGTATACAATAGATTGGCAGTAAAAGAGTTGATATTGTAACTGCTGCGATATGCGTGATTTATGCTAAAACTCCTGAAATATTTCCTGAAGAATGGATATTGTGTAAGTCCCGAATAATTTACTCTCCAGTTTGGTAGAGGGATTGCAGGGAAGTTGTCGAGTAAAGCATTATTGGGATCCTTCCCTCCATAAGCCGACCTGAATGCATAAATCATTACTTCCTGTTGTGTAGGACCATATCCGGCATAATAGTCGCCCAAAGGATAAGATTGGCTATGACTGCTACCTAATCTTTGTGAAATGATTGAACGGTATTTTAAGAAATCTTGGAACACTTGCGAATTATATCCGTTTTTCTTGTCATCTTTTACAAATGCCGTATTGATAGCTATGAAAGTCATACTAAAATTTCCCGTATAGTTTGGTGGCGTGCTGAAATTATATCCCGGGTTGGCCGGGTTGGTCTGATCATCCCAAAAAAATTGATGTGTGTAGTTTTCTCCATACCTTCTGTTGGCGTTCAAATCTATTCTGAGGGCTTTCAATGGTTTGGCCGACGCTCTAAAATCAAGATTTTTCGACATGGTCCGGTTGTATGTATACATCAACGCACCCCGATCAACCAACCATTGGTTATTGGCTGCAGTTTGTGCAAATTGAGGGTCCTGCCAACCCGAAACAAATGCCAGCCCGGGGGCCTGAAAAGAAGGATCCATTCCTATGATTTGTGTGCTTCTACCCCAACCCGGCAGCATTGTGCCTCTGTCTTCACTATAACTAACCGAAAAATTTTCTACCGATGTCAGTACATTGATTACAAATTTTGCCCCTTTCCATTCGGGCTTTTTCTTTTCTTTTTTGGCGGTGTCATTCTTATTGGCAGGTGGCTTGGGTGGTTGGGGTGGTTTAGGACGTGAGTTTTTGATATCTTCTAAAAATTTCCATTTGTTATATAAAGTATTTAAATTTAATTGAACATTTAACTGTTGTTGATTGGAGTTTTGTATTGTATGCCCCAAACTATCGGCATTGATGGGGGCTCTTTTCCAATCATAATTTCCGTTGTACCGCACATTGGCATTGATAAAATCCAAGCCATGAAACTTATTGATAGGAAGCGTATAATCAAGAGACAAATTATGACGGTATTGAGTAATAATACCAAGATTTTGAATGCTGTTATACACAGAATCTTTCCATTGTTGGTATTCTTCCTTATAGTCCTTATTCACTCGTCCCTGAGGCTCGCCAATAACCGAGTTGGCTTGTGCATCAAACTTAAATTTCAACGATTTTGTAAAGTCGTGTGTAAGATTATAAGACCTTTGCCAATAAAAGCTTTTTTGATAAAATGCCGGCATTTGCACATCAAAACCCGTGTTATTTCTTCTTTCTCTTTCTTGATAACTACGATCAAAAGTGGTGGTAAAACCAAATTGTTTTGGAATCAAATAAAAATTAAATTCTTTGATGGGTTTGAGCCATTTGCTTTTTTTGACAATCTCAATTTTCTCAAACGGTTTGTAATTTTTTGCTTTGGTTGAATAACTATAAGCTATGCCTCCTCTGTAATTTTTCTTGAAATCATATTCAGTGTTTATATCACGCATAAAGTTTTCGCTGTAAGCATAATTCAAGGAGAAATTTTCTATGTCGTAGAAATGAGATTTATTGCTGTTCTTGCCTTTTTCTTTATGTACATTGGTAAAGTTAAAACTTCTGATTTTTTGGTATGTCTCCACTCTTCGTTTAACCGAATCTTTCACACTTTGTGGGGTTTCTGCATCCGACAAAAATTTGTTAAATTCAACATCAGGATCTAATGGATTAAATCTGGGACGTATTACTTCTTCGGAAACTCCATAAAAAAACGGCACTTTGACATTCCAATTTTCAGGTAGGAATTTTCCCAGATCCACATTGGTAGATAGATCGTAGCGTTGTTTTGTTTCTTGTTGTCTTTCATTAAGTTTTTTATCCAAACTACCCCAACCGGGAGTACTCATCATGCCGGAAAGTGAAACTGTACCGAGATCGGCTATATTGGCATTGACACGAGCCGTAGTGGCCCAACCGCCATTGTTGTCAAAATCAGTCAACCTAAGCTCATTCACCCAAACTTCAATACACTTAGGCTGTCCGTTGTCATTCAAATTATCTCCGGCTTTCCTGCGGTTTCTGACACCGATTATGATTGTTTTAACATTGGCCAGGTTTGGGTTTCCTTTTACACGAATATAATTATTTTTTTTATGATTATCATCATAATCAATAACCGTATATGGCTGATGTATGCTGACACCCGAGTTTGGGTCGAGTAGCTTCAAATTTCTTTCCAATTTTGCATTGATCAACTTTTGAAGTTCAAGATCCATGTTGTTATATTCCGGCCAAATATCTGTATCGATGGTTTTACCCCATGGAGTTGCTCTCAGTGGAACTTCGTATTCATAGTAATTATCTTCGAAATCTGTACCTAAACGAATAAATACCGATATTTCATTATCATTTAAAATTTCATTACTGATTAAAGATTCGAGGTGGGTAAACATTTTCAATCTTTTGTAACGTCTAATATCAACAGTAACATTTTTAAACGCAGCCCTTGCATCGCCATCTTTAAGATTGCATGCTCTTAACGTGAGAGCTTGTTCGTTCATTTGAATCAAATTGGCTGCATTGGCAGATCGTGTGATTTGTCTTTGAATACCCGGAGGGATAACGTATGGAATAGGGTACCTGTCGGCATTTTCTTCGATATTTAAGGCCCCAATACTAAACTCGGTGTCATCTTCATCATTTTGTATGTATTCGCCATCCGATTGAAGTGAATATTGATAAGGTCTCCAATCAGCTCTGACCAATTCAAAAGTGGCAAAACGCATCACAACCGGTTTGCTGAAACCTTTTGTAATCAACCGGATGTATCGTATAGATTTAAAATCATAGATATTTCCGACCGTTTTCTCGGGTTTGAATATAGGGATTCTGAATTGATACCAATTAACCTTTCTTGTGCCGTTTGGCGTTTGGGCTTCACCGACGATATGGCTGATTATGTAATTTTTCCCTACATTTTGGGGTTGCAAATCCTGGGGCGTAATTCTTACCCGGTATTGATAATAATTTTCTTTTTTGTCTTGATTGTTGTCTATATTGATATCTTCAACGTCCGGTTGCACAGTCGATGAAGTAGGATAGCTCTCGGGAGAATCCTCATCGGTTGGAGAGTTTCCTTGTAATCCGTTAAATCTTTTGTATCGCTCAAGTATGTTCAACTTGGCCTGATCATAATCAGACCCTCTGTAGTAGTGATAATTATCTGATGCAATATCTCCATTGAGGGCTTGTAATGCAGCAGGTGTAAGATTGTTGATAAAATTCTGAAAGAAACTTTGTTCTTCTGTATCATTTAAACCATCCAATCCTACATCTTGATATTTGCGTGTTTGAGGATCATTGTCAAAAGCATAAACAAGTGTCTGAGTCGTGGGCACACGCCCCCAGGCAGTTGTATCTACATTTGTCACTACCGGGCTGGTCGGAAATCCGTTCTCAAAACTTTTGCGACCGTCAGGCAATATATCCTCGGAAATACTTCCCAAATGAATGTAAAAATCTCCTCCGGGATGATTGGGATCTCCATCTTCAGGATCAAAAGGGTCCATTAACCAAAATTGAATGTATTGGATATTGGATGATTCAAAATCTGTAGTTTGAATATCCCGCATGATACCGCCCCAACGCGATGCAGGATTTACCAATTTGCCGGTATTGGGGTCTACACCTGCAGAAAAAGGTGTAGGCAACGCATCAAAATTATATGGACCACGTTCATCAGGATAAAACGCCAAATCAAGCGTTTGAATATTTGTTATCACATTGTTGCTTAAAGATCGGTTGGGAAACACTTCAGTTTGATCCACTTTTCGCATATAGTGGTTGGATTGCATGTCTTTGTCAGCTTTAATATGTTCCGGAGTACGGCTGTCGTTTTGCCAAAACAGAGGGTCAATTTGATACCAAGCCAACAATGCCCGATTTTTCCCGGCATTCAAATCGTTAAACAAATTTCCTTCCGGCCACAAATCCGGTTGGTTTTGAGGCACAGAAGCAAGCTTCCACCTTATTGCCTGGGTAAGATCAATGGTTGTTTGACTACCTTCAAAATCATCAATGTAAGCAACCCCTTCTTTGGTGATAATTCTTGAATTTCCCGGAATAAGATAAGCGGCCTCTCCCTGAACAGTAACTGTTGATTTTTCTTTGGTGGAATAAAAAGGAAGCATGTCTGCCAACCTTGTCAATAAAGGCACTTCCTTGGTATAATTCCCGTCTACACCAACGATGGTATTGGAGATGGGCTCATAGCCAATATTGATCTTTTGTGTCAACGGACGTTCGGTAAGGTTAATAATCGTACCTCCCAAATAGAAATCTTTGTTTACTTTATAATCAAACCTTGAGCCAATAAAATTTTTGGTTTGAATGGCAAACATAGCATTACTTTCTAGTGAAACCTTAATGGTTTGTCCCGACTCCAATATGCCTTGATTGATAATTTTTACACGACCCAAATTATAGTCAACGGTATAATCGACATTTTCCGTCAATTTGGTCCCTCCGGCCGTAACTACAACCGATCCTTGTGGCACATTCATGGCATTTAACGATATTTCCGAACTGGTAGACGATGTATATTTACCTTTGATGGTATATCGGTTATGTACGGCATCTAATTTTGCTAGCAATTGTGTTGTGGTATACAAAGAATCGAAAGCAAATTTGTCGGCCAAGGCCTGTTCTCCGGCACTATGTTTTTGACGAATGGTTTTACCGAATGGTTCCAATACAGGGAAGTAGATTCTACCGGTTTGGGGATTGATGGTAACTCCGGGAATAAAATCAAAATTTCCGTCAGGTCCGGGTGTATTTACCTGATCCAGCCGGTCAAGATTGGTTACCATGATCAGTGGCTGTCCTTTTAATGATCCTTCGGGTAAAAACGGGATGTTATATCCCGTTGAAGGATTTAAATACCAAATATCGAGTTGAAAATTCGAAGGATTAACATTATAGGCACCAATCGCATATACGTTTTTCATCATTAAGTCCCACATGGGAATCTTTGTATTCAATACCGTACTTTTCAGCAGTTTTAAGTAAATGGCATTTTTTCCGGTAATACCGTCAGTGGAAAATTCACCTACTTGATAGGTTTTCCCATTATATGTATACTGGTAAGCCACAGCCAAAATATCGTCGTCTCCCAGCTGTGAACTTAATGAGATATACCCTAATTGGGGATTAAGTTGATATTCTGTTGGGGATAACATCCTTGCATTTTCGTAAACTTCATAATCGATGCCGTTATTATAGCCCAAGTTATTCAAAGCCGGAATGGCATTGTAAAATCCTCTGATATCCTGGGCATTGGCATACCCTTGGGAGATGTTATAATACAAATTATTTGCATTATTGTCGGCATGAAATTCATTGGGATTATTATCTGCTATTAAATCTGTTCGGTGAATTTTAGCAGGATTTCCCTCCCCCAAATCTTGAAAAGCAATAATATTTCTTGTATTTTCGGTAGATCGATTGACATTTGTCACCCAAACTTCAACACGCGTAACATTGATTCTTGAGTTTACCAATGGAGGTGTTGCCAATGCCTGCTCATATTGATCCCTGAAAAATTGCGACAAGAAAAAATGTTTGTTGTATTCGTAATCGGAAGCGGATTTTTCGAAGGTCTGCACCTGAGCTCCCCCGGAAATCTCAATTTCTTTTTTTTCGCCTCTCTCTTGAGATAAAACAGTGGTTACGGTCAATCTGCCAAATTTTAATGCTGTTTTAATACCAAACAATGTTTGACTTCCTGTGATTAAAGAACCTTTCGTAGGTAAAGACACGTTTCCGGCCTCAATCTTTTGTATGATTTCATCTTCATAACCCGTATATTCTATTTTCATTTGGTTTTCAAAATCAAAAGTGGCTTCGGTATTATAACTGGTAGAAATTTTAAGTTTGTCCCCAATTTGACCGATAAGGTTTATTTGAATTTTTTCATTAAAGTCAAAAGTGGTAACTTTTCTTTGTCTTACCGGCAAAGCTGGATTTTCCCTTCGGGAGGTGTTCAAACCGAAAGAAAGTTCAGCAATTCCCGTAGGTCTTAATTCTATTTTGTCGCCTCCAAATATTCTGTCGAATGCTTCATTTTCAACTTTTATGGATGGTGCAAACGGTTGTGTATTTTTTTCATTGATACTTTCACTTTCTTTTTTCTCCTTCCAATAGGCCTGCATCCTTTTTTCCCAGTCATATTTGAGATATTCTTCGAAATTGAAATAAGTTGGATACCGATAATATTGATTGCCAATTTTTTGTTGATATTCATAAGTGCCTGTTTCAGGATTATAAATGATCTCTGTTTTGATATTAGAAGGTTGGTTTAAATAAATCCCACCCCATTGGTCGGGTTTGAATGGATAAGGCAAGTCCACTTGCGGACTATCTGCAGGAAGTTTGATGACAGAAGCAAATGCACCGGTATTCTTAAAAAATGTAAAAACGCTCAAAAAGAGCAATAAATTACCAAGGTATGTTATATGATAAATACCGCGTGAATTCATGTTTTTTCTAAAGCTGTTTTAAGGCCGCTTTAATTGCCTCTTCTGTGGACAATTCCGGATTTTCGGCAAACAACTTGCTTAAAACCTTATCTGCCGCCGTTTTATTAAATCCTAGCCCCACAAGAGCCATTAACGCATCTTCACGATTTTTATTATGTACAATTGCAATTTTTTCTCCCGTTTTAGAAAAATGGCCGATTTTATCTTTTAATTCGACAATGATTCTTTCAGCTGTTTTTCCCCCAATGCCTTTGATACTTTTTAAGAGAGAAGTATTTCCGGTTGATATGGCCTGTTTGATCTCATCGGGTGAGTGGGATGAAAGCATTATCAGGGCTGTGGACGGCCCAATGCCCGAAATGCCGATCAAGAGGTTAAAAAGTTCTTTCTCTTCTTTGGTGGCAAAACCATATAGAAGGTGTGCGTCTTCACGTATGATTAACTGAGTGTATATAAGAGCTTGTTGTGTATTTTGAAGTTTTGAGTAGGTTTGAAGGGAAATATGGACAAAATAACCCACACCTTGACAATCGATGATAAGATAATTGGGAAATATCTCTGAAATTTTACCGGAAATATAGGCAAACATAATTTTGTTATTTATTTAACCGTGTTTGAGCATCAGTCACAGCAATAGCCACCATGTTGACGATTTCACGCACAGAGCTTCCTAACTGAAGAATATGGAGTGGTTTTTTTAATCCTAACAATATTGGCCCGATTGCTTCGGCTTTGCCCATTTCCTGCATTAATTTATAAGCAATGTTACCGGCGCTCAGATTGGGGAAAATTAAAGTATTGGGGCGATTATTGGTCAAACGGGAAAAAGGAAACAACTCTTTGAGCAAATCTTGATTCAATGCAAAATTTGCTTGAATCTCACCATCTACAATCAAATCCGGATGATTTTTGTGTAACAGTTCCACCGCTTTGCTCATTTTTATTGCTTCTTCTCCATCAGAAGATCCAAAGTTGGAATACGACAGCAAAGCGATCCTGGGTTGGATCTCAAACTTTTTAACAATTTCGGCTACAAGCAACGTAATATCGACTATTTCTTCTGCCGTCGGATTGAAATTGACTGTTGTGTCGGCAAGAAAATAGGGACCTTCTTTTGTTATAATCACATACATTCCTGCTATTTTATTAACGCCTTCGTCTTTTCCTAAAACCTGCAAAGCAGGACGAATGGTGGCGGGATAATTTCTGGTAAGCCCGGAGATCATGGCATCTGCGTCATTATTGGCAAGCATGGCTGCCCCAAAATAATTTCTTTCCCTCATCAATTGCCTTGCTTCCCAAAGAGTGATGCCTTTTCTCATTCTTTTTTCATACAAAATTTTGGCATATTTTTCTCTAACCTTTTCTTGATCATCACTGCGCGGGTCAATAATGGGGACACCGTCCAATTCCAGATTGTATTCTTTAATCAATTGCTGAATTCGTTTCTCGTTACCTAACAAAATGGGAAAAGCTATGCCATCGTCTTTGACAATTTGAGCAGCTTTTAAAATCTTATGATGATCGGCTTCGGCAAAAACTACCCGTTTAGGTTCTTTTTGGGCACGGTTTATAATGCTCCTGATCAATTTATTGTCTAATCCCATCCGTTGATTAAGCGACTCAATATATTTGTCGAAATCCTTAATCGGCATTTGAGCCACGCCACTCTCAATGGCTGCTTTGGCAACTGCAGGGGCAACTTTCAGGATCAACCTTGGATCCAAAGGCTTGGGAATGATATATTCTTTACTGAAAACCAGGTTTTTTTCTCCATATGCTTTATTAACAATTTCGGGCACAGGTTCTTTGGCTAATTCCGCAATGGCTTTTACTGCAGCCAATTTCATTTCTTCATTGATGGTGGTGGCCCTTACATCCAATGCTCCGCGAAAAATATACGGAAATCCCAAAACGTTATTCACCTGATTGGGGTAATCGCTTCTGCCGGTGGCAACAATAGCATCTTTACGATATTTGAGCGCTTCATGATATCCTATCTCCGGATCAGGATTGGCCAATGCAAAAATGATGGGATTTTTTGCCATTTTATCCAAATGGCTTTTGTTTAAAATATTTCCTTTAGACAATCCCAGAAACACATCAGCATCTTTGATAGCATCTTCCAATGTCTTTAATTTGGTATTTTTCGTGGCAAAGGCCCTTTTATATTGATCGATATCTTCCCTGTCAACGTGTATCACGCCCTTACTGTCCAACATTATCAGATTTTCCTTTTCAACACCCAGTTGTAAATATAAATTGGCACAAGCTATAGCAGAAGCACCGGCTCCATTTACCACCACTTTGATTTTATTTATTTTCTTTCCGGCAAGTTCCAGAGCATTAATCAATGCTGCTCCACTAATGATGGCGGTTCCATGCTGATCGTCATGCATGATTGGAATGTTGAGTTCATTTTTCAAGCGTTTTTCTATTTCAAAACATTCGGGAGCTTTAATATCTTCAAGGTTAATTCCTCCAAATGTGGGAGCTATAGCTTTGACCGTTTCAACAAATTTATCTACGTCTTTGGCGTCGATTTCAATGTCAAAAACATCAATATCAGCAAAAATTTTGAATAATACTCCCTTACCTTCCATAACCGGTTTGGAAGCCAATGGTCCTATGTCCCCAAGCCCTAAAACTGCTGTACCATTAGAGATCACGGCAACCAGGTTGCCTTTTGCCGTGTAGTTATAAGCCATCTCGGCATTTGAGGCAATCTTCAAACAAGGATAAGCGACTCCCGGAGAATATGCCAAACTTAAATCGCGCTGTGAGCTATATGGTTTAGTCGGAACTACCTCTATTTTACCCGGCCTCCCTTGTGAATGATAGTCCAATGCATCTTGTTCCTTTCTTTTGTTTTTCATAATTCACTTTGATTGAGGCGGTAAAATTAACTTAAATTTTTCATTCGGTTTATCCTAATAAATTGCTATTGGTTAAAATCTCCTTTTGTTAATGATATGCACATATTTTTCATAATGTCAATAAAGCATTTTTTAATCCTGCATTGATATTTAAAAAAATTACGGATGATTTAAAAAAAGGTTAAATTTACCTTCTGATTTAAATATAAATATATGAAAAAAAATTATGTTTTCATTTGTTTTTACTGCATTTTAAACATTTCTATATTACTAGGGCAAGCTACATTCCGGGTAAGTTATGATGTGGCAAATTTTGACATTGCAGGCGGAATGGTCGAAACACCATTGGGCGATTTTGTCATTGCAGGCACAAACGCAAGTTTTCTTCCATATTTTGGAAATGTCATCAAACTAGACAATCAGGGAAATGTCGTTTGGGCAAAATCATATACAGGCGGTATTGCCACTACTTTTACCGATATTAAAAATGTCTCAGGAGGAGGTTTTATAGTATGTGGGCAATCATCATCCGGAGGTGCGATTTTGGTGAGATTAGACAATTTGGGAAACGTCACCTGGGCCAAACGATATCTTTTACCCGATATCAATAGCAATAAGACATCCAATGAATTTTTCAATGCAGTGATTCCTACCTCTGATGGTGGTTTTTTGGCTGTGGGTGGTGTAGATTATTTTTGGGATGGTGTCAGTCCTTCTACTGTCGACACAACCAGTTTATTTGCCGTTAAGGTCAATTCCTCCGGAACTACCCAATGGAGCAGGGTTTGGACTGTCAATGTGCCCAATCCGGATGAACATTATTTGAATGATTGCGCCGAAGTGTCGGATGGATATATTTTAGTGGGCACATCTTCAGAAGGCAGTGGTACCTTGAATAGCGATGGTGATTATCCAAGAAATGGTATTATTTTGAAAGTTAACAAATCCAATGGAAGCAATATTTATATTCATAGATTTGGAGCAGGTAACTCAACATCGCAAGAATTTAACAGCATTATTACACTTTCTAATGGAAATGTATTAACCGGAGGTTATGACGACATCCATGCTTTTATTGCACGCTTTCAGGGAACGGGCAACACTGCATCTTTTCAATGGGGAAGACGTATCAATGGTTCGTCTTTTCCTCCAATAACACATGTCATTCAAGATATTATGGAAAACTCCGACGGCAACTATAGTATCATTGGTTGGCGCATTGAAGCTTTAAGTTTTAGTTTCTACTCTATGATATTAAAAATCAATAGTTCTACTGGTGGATTAATATTTGGCAAAGGATATACTCCTATAGGATTATCTTCTATCTTACCGGAAGGCGGTCTGGCTGCTGATCAAGGATATTATATGGCTATGACCGATCAACAAATGTCCGGATTTAATTATAACGTTATTAGGACGGATCCTTCCGGTCAAATCAATACATCTGCCAGCGG
Source organism: Vicingaceae bacterium (assembly GCA_026003395.1). NCBI lineage: Bacteria > Pseudomonadati > Bacteroidota > Flavobacteriia > Flavobacteriales > Vicingaceae > Vicingaceae bacterium. The sequence continues at coordinate 39,958 of BPHE01000010.1, read as the reverse complement.
CTGCAATCATACCAATCTAAATCCGGGCACAGCGAATTATACAATATCATTACAAACAGCCAATCAAAATTCCTATACCATAGGTAGTGAATCAACATTCAGCCCGATTGTCAACAATTTAAACCCAACAACAAATGTACATTGCTTAGTCACACCTTGTGTGCCTCCTGCCGCACCAAATGTCAATGCCACTCCTAACCCTATATGTGCGGGTCAATCAACCACTATTACCGTAACCAACCCAACCACAGGAGTTGTTTATAATGTTTACACCTCTTCTACAGGAGGAACAAATTTAGGCAGCACTCCACTTACTGTTTCGCCTTCGTCCACTACAACTTATTATGTTGAAGCTGCCTTACAATCGAATCCTTCTTGTGTCAGCACAACCAGAACACCCATTACCATCACGGTAAATCCTCTTCCTAGTGTTACTCCTTCAAGCAACAGCCCTGTTTGTCAAGGACAAACATTAAATCTAACTGTGAATTCGATTGCCGGCGCTACATATAATTGGACAGGACCCAACGGTTTTTCAAGCACACAACAAAATCCATCCATCAGCAACGTAACAACTGCGAATTCCGGCACCTATACTGTTACAATTACCGATGCCAATGGTTGTTCTAATTCTGCCAATGTCAATGTCACCATTAACTCTCTGCCTGCTGTGACCGCAAGCAGTAATTCTCCGGTTTGTACGGGAAGTACGTTGCAATTGAATGGTGGTCCTTCCGGAATGTCAAATTATACTTGGACCGGACCTAATGGTTTTTCCAGCAACCAACAAAACCCCTCCATCAACAATGTCACTGCTTCGAATGCCGGAAATTATACGTTGACAGTTACCGATGCTAATGGATGCAGCAATAGCGCCACAGTCAATGTTACCATCACTAATCCTCCTGTTGCTTCTATATTCAGCTCCAAAACAACTATTTGCAGTGGTGACACTCTGCATTTAATAGCCGGGGGAACCGGATCATACAGCTGGCTGGAAAATGGCAGCCCTGCAGGATCTTCAAGCACTTTGATAATTAATCCTTCTACAAACAGCACATATATTCTGACCGTAACCGCCGGCAGCTGTAGCGACAGCGATACTTTGAACATTTCTGTCAATCCGTTGCCCTCAGTCAACGCTTCAGCTTCACCTGCAAATGTTTGTGAAGGAGACACTTTGTTGCTTAATGCTTCAGGCAATGGAACCGCATACATTTGGAGTGGTCCAAACAATTTTTCGGACAACCAACAAAATACTCAAATTTACAATATCACCTCTCAAGGGAGCGGATACTATACGGTCACCATCACAGATGCTAACGGGTGTAAAAATAAAGACAGCGTGATGGTTACAGTAAATTCTAAACCAAACATTCAACTTACACCGGACACCAATATTTGCCAGGGAGATAGTATTACATTAATTGCATCAGGTGGTGCTTCCTATCAGTGGAATAATGGTTCTAATACTTCCTCTATTACTGTAAATCCATCACAAACGACACAATATTCGGTTACCGTTACCGGTTCTAATGGATGTAAAACCACGGGGATTGTAACCGTAACGGTCAACACAAAACCAAACGCACAGATCAACGGCAATACATTCATTTGTCAAGGAACATCTACCACTTTGACTGCAAGCGGAGGTAATACATATCTTTGGAATACCGGACAAACCGGCAACAGTATCACTGTGTCTCCATCTCAAACAACCAGCTATAGTGTCGTTGTAAGCAATGGAAATTGTAAAGACACCGCCGTAATCAGTGTGACTGTCAATTCCAACCCGACTGCCGTTGCTTGGGGAGATACCGTGATTAATCAAATCGGCGAGGCAACCATTGGTGCCGGAGGTGGTGTGCAATACAGCTGGTCTCCCACCGATGGTCTTTCTTGTCATACTTGCAGCTCAACTACTGCAAAGCCGGATAAAACCACCGATTATTGCGTAACGGTTACAGACGCCAATGGATGTAAGGATACGGCCTGCGTACGAGTAGTAATAGAAATTGAATGCGGAGAAGTATTCGTACCAAACATTTTCAGTCCAAACGGCGACGGACTCAATGATGTCGTAAAAGTACACGGTTATTGCATTAAAGAACTGGAATGGGCAATCTATGACCGCTGGGGAGAACAAGTATTTTACACTTCAGATCCCCAACAAGCATGGGATGGTACCTACAAAGGAAAATTAATGAATGGTGCAGTGTTTCATTATAGGTTAAAAGCCATACTTATCAATGGAAAAATCGAAGAACAAAAAGGAACAATTACCTTAATACGTTAAAATTCAACAAGATGAAATTGAGGAAAAGGAATTTCATTTTAAAATTAAAAATTCTAGTTTTTTCTATCCTATTATCAAATCTATTATCAAAACATTTTACGCTGCATGCCAATTCGTGGACAAACATTTACCATCAAGAAAAAACATTTGTGGAAAACAAAGGACAGTTTTCCATTAAGGACCCTTCTTATTTCCCCTTTTTTGAACAAAATAATTTTGTTTATGCAGGTTCAAGTGAAAGAATTTTCATCTTTAAAGATAAAGTCGTCATTGATTTGTTCAAAAAAGAATTCAAAATAAACAGCGACAGGGAAGAAGAAGATAAATATGAAGAAAACAACAATATAAAAATTGAGCACGATTATATCATCTTGCAATGGCTGAATGCTTCAGAAGAAGCATCCATCACACCTCTTGAAAAAGATAATTTTTATCACAGTTATTCATATTACGACAAAAACGGTAATCTGAAGCATATCAATTTTGTCCCTTCTTATCGAAAAATAAAAATTTCAAACATTTACAAAGGAATAGATTTGATATACGAGATTCACCCTCAATCCGGCATAAAATATACATTTTATTGCCATAAAGACGCCAAGATTTCCGACATAAAATATACATATTCCAACCCTGCTTATTTAAAAAAAGGGAGTATTACAGTCAAATCAAAATTTGGTGACATTATCGAACATCAACCGGTTGCTTATTTTGCATCTAATCATCATAAAATACCTATAAAATTTATCCGCGAAAACGATCAATTCTTTTTTGACTTATCAATTCCTGTAAAAGAACCATTGATCATAGACCCATGGGTTCAGACACCTAACTTCCCTTCAACTAATTGGGATTGTGTGTGGGAGTGCGAAACTGACGGTACAGGCAACGTATATATAAAAGGAGGCACATCTCCTGTGCAAATCATTAAATATTCTCCGGCAGGTGTTTTGCAATGGGTCTATAATACTCCTTATGACACGACTTCATGGTTAGGAACTTTTGCTACGGACTTGGCCGGAAATAGCTATGTTACTCAAGGAACTGCTGCTCAGATTTTGAAATTAAATTCAGCAGGAACTGTTTTGTGGTATCAATCATCTGTAGGACCTGTATTTTCCCACACAGAATTATGGAGTATTGCATTCAACTGCGACCAAACACAATTGATTGTTGGAGGAACAGGCGGACCTGCTTCCGGGTCTCCATTGCCTATGATACATCATTTTAATACAAACAATGGGAGTTTGATTAATTCCATTCAAGTTCATAACAGTGCACCATTATCACAAACATCGCCAAATATACAAGAAGTAAGATCGATCATTTCGTGCAAAAACGGAAAATATTATTTTTTGACGCACGATTCGATAGGTTACATTCATCAAAGCTTGAACAGCAGTTGTACACCCGGATCAAACTCTTTTCCTTTTCATGTGTCCAATGGAATTGACCTTGCATATAAATGCGAAAATTACCGCTATAATAACACCGGCATCATGGCGTTGGCATATTTTAACGGATATGTGTTTGTTCATCGGGGCAATCAATTGCAAAAAAGGACTTTTAATAATGCCACAGTTGTTGCAACGGCAAACATTCCCGGTGGGTCTTTTATTTCGGGTTTTGGGGGTAATCAAGTGGGATGCGGCGGCATTGATATCGACAGTTGCGGGTTTATTTACGTAGGTTCAACTACGGCCCTGCACAAGTTTGACCAAAATTTAAATTTAATTGCCAGTTACCCGGTAAATTTCAACATTTATGATGTTAAGGTTAACAATAATGGTGAAGTGATTTGTGCCGGTTCTACCGGTAATCAAAACAGCAATTCTCGCACAGGGTATGTTCAATCCATTTCGGCTAATGCCTGCATGCCCCAAGCCGCAGTTTGTTGTGATGCCACCATCTGCCAACCTTCTTCTTATTGTATCAATCAACCTTCCGACACTCTTCAAGTTTTCACTCCCGGAGGTAGCTGGTCGGCTTCATGCGGTGGTTGTATTAATTCTTCAGGAATTTTTAATCCGCAAGCAGCAGGCGTTGGCACGCATACTATATACTATACCTTGCCTTGTGGCACAGATTCTATCATAGTTACGGTCAATAGTTGCGCTCCTGTAACTGTTTGCAAAGATACTAACGGCAATTTAATTGCAACCGGAGGACAAGGACCTTTCACCTGGCAACAACCCGACACCATTCAAGATTGCACAAACTGTTTTTTTGGTTTATGCAATAACATTCCTCCCGGTTGTATTCAAAATGTGATTGTATGGCAAAATTTCGCTACAGGTGATACCATTCCTATCCCTAACCAATTCCCTATCAAATTGGTCGATGCGTCCGGAACTACCCTGTTAATTAACGATACTTCATCCGTACCCATTTGTGCGGGTTCAGGGGGCGGTGGCGGAGGTGGATGTCCTCCGGTCATACTTTCAATAAACAATATCACACAACCTCTTTGCCATGGACAAACAGGATCTGCCACTGTTTCGATGTCAGGAGGAACTCCCCCCTACACATACTCTTGGACACCGGGCAACCTTAGTGGGCCTAATCAAAGCAATCTTTCACCCGGAACCTATACAATCATCGGAAGTGATTCTGCCGGTTGTAGCGATACTATCACCCTCACCATCAATAACCCGCAACCTATCAATATCACCATTGTCAACATCAAAAATGTTTCCTGCGGTTCGACCAACGACGGCAGTGCAACAATCAGTGCATCGGGAGGAACAGGAAACCTACAGGTGGTTTGGAATACATCTCCACCTCAAAATGGCAATACTGCAAACAATCTTCCTCCCGGAAATTACTGGGCTGTAGTTACTGATGCCAATGGTTGTAAAGATTCCATTCAAATCACCATCGGTCAGGACCCCACTCCCAATGCCTCCATTTATGCCGGAAAAACAAATGTTTGCCAAGGAGATACATTGCATTTATATGCCAATGGCAACGGAAATTATCAATGGTTTGAAAATGGCCAAATCATTGGCACAGGTTCTTCAATTGTTGTTCAACCTGCAACAAATAATTCTTATGTTTTAGTTGTCTCCAATGGTAGTTGTTCTGATACCGCAGTTATTAATATAAATGTTACACCCCGACCCAATGCTTATGCTAACCCGGATACAGTCATTACCAAAGGGCAAAGTGTTCAACTTTCTGCCGGTGGTGGCAATTCCTATTTATGGTCCCCTGCAACATATCTAAGTTGTTTCAACTGCCCCAATCCTGTAGCATCGCCTCCATCCACAATGACTTATTGTGCTAAAGTTATGAATAGTCCTTCTTGTTTTGATACAGCATGTGTAGTCATTATAGTGGAAACTATTTGCGGTGAAATATTTGTTCCAAATATTTTCAGTCCTAACGGAGACGGGAGAAATGAAACAATCAAAGTGCACGGCTTGTGCATCAAAGAAATGACTTGGGAAATATTCAACCGATGGGGCGAACGCGTATTTATCACCAATGACCCAAGCCAATCGTGGGATGGTACATTTAGAGGCAAACCCGTAAATAATGGCATCTTCCATTACCACCTGAAAGCTGTTTTATCCAATGGTGAAATTATCAATCAAAAGGGCACCATCACTGTAGTGAGGTAAGGAATGATTTTTTTCAAACAATGTGAGAATAATGATATGTATTTAAACATGACCGTTATGACTATCAAAATCTTAATGAATGAACCATGCTAACACATGGATTTTAAATTTATCGGTATATTATTGAACTTTGCCAAACCATTTAAATTGGCTTCCAAAAAAGAACAGCCGATTTTCTTATGGTAATATATTCCTGTTTCTGTAGTTTTTATTCTTATTTTTGTCGATTCATATAAAAAAATCATTGCAAAATGAAAATTACGCAACAAATTACCGGTGAAATCAAAAATGCCATGTTGTCGAAAGATAAAGACCGTTTGGATGCCTTACGTGCCATAAAAACTGCTTTGACCTTAGAAATGACCAACAAAGGTGCCGGTGCCCAACTTTCAGATGATGAAGAAATTAAAATTTTACAAAAGTTAGTAAAACAACGTAAAGAATCTGCTGAAATATACCGATCTCAAGGCAGGGAAGATTTGGCAGAAACAGAAATCAAACAAGCCCAAATTATTGAAGAGTTTTTACCGGCACAACTGGATGACAATCAAATTAAGTCCGAATTGCAAAAAATCATTGAAGAAATCGGAGCAACCTCAGCAAAAGATTTTGGCAAAGTAATGGGCGTTGCAACCAAAAAACTTGCCGGACGTGCAGAAGGGAAAAAAATATCGGAAATTCTAAAAACGCTTTTATCTTAAAGACATTTCAAACCAATCAATCGTTTTTTTAAGCCCTTCATGTAAACCGGTTTGAGGCGAGTAGCCCAATTCGCTTTTTGCTTTTTGAATGGAAGCCAGTGAGTATCGTATATCTCCTTGCCGCGGAGGTGAAAATTTTTTTTGTATTTTGGTTCCTGTTATTTCTTCAATAATAGACAATACTTTCAGCAAGGTATGAGTTTCGCCGCAAGCCACATTGTATACTTCACCACTTTTCACTTTCTTCATTGCTGCCAGCAAGTTTGCATTCACGGCATTTTCCACATAAGTAAAATCCCTGGATTGTAAACCATCTCCATATATCTCCACAGGTTTGTTTTTTAAAGCTGCCGTAATAAAAATCGGTATAGCCGCGGCATATGGGCCATTGGGATTTTGTTTTGGTCCAAATATGTTAAAATATCTGAGACCGGTGATTTGCATATTTGGATACAAACCGGCATATACTTTTGCATACATCTCGTCAGTTAATTTTGTGACAGCATAGGGAGATAGAGGATTTCCCACCTGTTCCTCGACTTTTACTTCTGTTTCTAAATCACCATATACCGAAGAACTTGACGCATAAATAAATTTCGAAACATTGTTTTGTCTGCATGTTTCCAATAAACATAAAAACCCGGTGCTGTTCGACGCATGTGTTTCCAGAGGATTTTGTATGGAAGCATTGACCGATCCGAGAGCTGCTTGATGAAAAACTATTTCTGAATTTTTGGTAACAGACATCATCAAAGAAAAATCCTGAATATCCCCCTCGATAAATTTAATTTTTTCCTTATCAATAAGATGGCGAATATTGTCTAACTGCCCACGGGATAAGTTATCAACCCCCACCACATTGGCACCGGCAGCAGCCAAACGTTCTACCAAATGAGATCCGATAAAGCCGGCACAACCGGTAACCAATACGGTTTTACCATTAAAAAATTCAAGATTCATTGCTATCGATGATGATAATTCTTTTCATAATAATGCAAATATTCGCCGGAAGTGACTCTTTCTACCCAATCTTTGTTTTCAAGATACCAATCAATTGTTTTTCTTAAACCCTCTTCAAAATCCATTGATGGTTTCCAACCAAGTTCGTTTTTGATTTTAGAAGCATCAATGGCATAACGCAAGTCATGCCCTTTACGGTCGGTCACAAACGTGATAAGATTTTCGGAGGGCGTATCAGGATTGATTTTTTCATCTGTCAAACGGCAAATCAATCGTACCAAATCAATGTTTTTCCATTCATTATTTCCTCCTATATTGTATGATTCTCCGGGAGTGCCTTTATGAAAAACAATATCCATGGCCTCCACATGATCACCAACCCATAGCCAATCTCTGACATTTTCACCGGTACCATAGACAGGCAATGGTTTTCGTTTCAAAATATTGTGAATCATCAAAGGAATTAACTTCTCCGGAAATTGATAAGGTCCGTAATTATTAGAACAATTGGTGATGATCACAGGTAATCCATAAGTGTGAAAATAGGATCTGACAAAATGATCGGACGATGCTTTTGAAGCAGAATAAGGACTGCGTGGATCATATTTGGTATCTTCCCTGAAATATCCCTCTTGTCCCAAAGATCCGAATACTTCATCGGTAGAGATGTGATAAAACAATTTGTTTGTAAAATCTTTTTCCCAACTCAACAGGGCATTGTGCAATAAAACCAGTGTTCCTTCAACATTGGTTTTCATAAATTCCAAAGGATTCATGATGCTCCGGTCAACATGTGATTCGGCGGCAAGATGAATCACCGCATCTATTTGATATTTATCAAATATACTCTTTACCAAATCAAAATCTTTGATGTCTCCCCTGATAAAAACATAATTAGAATAATCCTCAATATCCTTCAGATTTTCCAAATTGCCCGCATAGGTCAATTTATCAAGATTGACGATCAGATATTCCGGGAATTTTTTTACGAAGTGCCTTACGGCATGCGATCCAATAAATCCGGCACCTCCGGTAATAAGAATTCTTTTTTGATATTGATTATTTAAATTCTTCATTTTTATAAGCTCCAATAAGGTGTATTTTTAATTTTGCCGCGGTATATACCTTTTACATCAACCAATAAACCGCCTTCGCTCAATAAACTTTTGAAATACTCTTCATTTAAATCTTTATACTCATCATGAGCCACGGCCACAATCACGGCATCATACCCTTCACCCGGTTTTTCTACCAACGAAAATCCATATTCATGTTTTAACTCTTCTGGATCGGCATGCGGATCGACAACCTCCACATTCACGCCGAAAGATTTTAATTCATTGACCACATCAGCAACTTTTGAGTTTCTTATATCACTGACATTTTCCTTGAAAGTAGCCCCCATTACCAAAACTCTTGACAACCTGATGTCTTTTCCTGATGCAATGATTTTTTTAACCGTTTGTTTGGCAATATACGGCCCCATGCTGTCGTTAACAAATCTTCCCGCATTGATTATTTGTGCATGATAACCGTATTCTTTGGCTTTATATGACAGGTAATAAGGATCTACTCCTATGCAGTGTCCTCCCACCAATCCCGGATAAAATTTTAAAAAATTCCATTTGGTGCCTGCTGCCTCCAACACATCATAGGTATTGATTCCCATGCGGTTGAATATTATGGATAATTCATTCATCAATGCAATGTTCACATCTCTTTGAGTGTTTTCGATTACTTTGGCTGCTTCTGCCACTTTGATCGAAGGAGCCCTATGTACACCGGCTTTTACCACTATCTCATACACCTTGGCTATTTGATCCAAAGATTCATCATCGCATCCCGAAACCACTTTTATGATATTAGGTAAGGTATGAACCTGATCTCCGGGATTTATTCTCTCGGGAGAATATCCCACTTTAAAATCTTCTTTGAATTTAAGCCCTGAAAATTTTTCCAAAACCGGCACACAATCTTCTTCTGTACAGCCCGGGTAAACTGTCGATTCAAAAACCACATAATCACCCTTTTTCAAGCATTCTCCTACGGTTTTTGAAGCAGACAGCAAAGGTTTCAAGTCGGGCAGCTTATGCTCGTCGATAGGTGTGGGCACTGCCACTATGAAAAATTTTGCTTGTTTGAGAACTCCGGTATCAGCAGTAAACTCAATATCACAGCCATCGAAAGCTTCTGAGGGAAGCTCGTGAGAGGGATCTATTCGGTTTTGCATCATTTTGATTCTTTCTTCATTGATGTCAAAACCAATCACTTTAATTTTTTTGGCAAATTCTAGGGCTATCGGAAGTCCCACATATCCCAGCCCTATAACAGCCAGTTTTTCTTCTTTGTTGATGAGTTTATCGTAAATCATTTTTGATTTTTTTGAAAAGTTTTATTTCTTATTTCATAAATTCTTTCAATTATATCAACGACCTTCAATCCTTCAAGAGCATTGGTCGTCATGGAAGTATTGCCTTTTAATGTATCGACCACATTTTGTATCACAAATCCATGGTTGTTGGCCGATCCCTTGTAATGTCCATAATCATTTGCCGGATTGGTTGGAGGCAGTTCGGGCATTTGATAATTTTCAATGTGACAATACTCCACTTTGTCCATATATTGCCCCCCGATCTTGACACTGCCTTTACTACCAATGATGGTCATACTGCTTTCCAAATTTTTATCCCACACAGCAGTACTATAATTCAAACATCCAATTCCTCCATTGACAAACTTAAAATTGACAATACCACTATCTTCAAACTCCGTCATTGTCTGATGGTTAAAATCGGCAAATTTCCCTTCAATATCCTTGATATCACCAAACAACCAATACATAATATCGATAAAATGCGAAAATTGCGTAAACAAAGTACCCCCGTCGAGAGTGGCTGTGCCTTTCCATCCTCCTTTTTTGTAATATCTTTCATCGCGGTTCCAATAACAATTGATTTGAACCATATAAATATCTCCCAATATCTTTTTTTCTACTACTTCTTTAATCCATACCGAAGGAGGAGAATAACGGTTCTGCATCACACAAAAAACATGTTTATGCATTTGAAGCGCCTTGTAGATAATTTTTTCACAATCGGCTTTTGTCAAAGCCATAGGTTTCTCAACCACTACATGTTTTTTATGGTCAAGTGCCAGAAGTGCATGGGTTGCATGCAAGCCATTTGGCGTACAAACATTAATCACATCTATTTCGGGATGTTGTTTGATCATTTCTGTTGCATCCGTGTAAAATTTCTCTTTTATATCCGTAAGTCCCAATTCTTCAGGTGGCAACACATCGGCAACGGCTACCAGTTCGCAATCGGGATTTCTCCTGATCATTTCTGCATGGCGTTTGCCAATATGTCCTTGACCAATTACTCCAAATTTTATTTTGCTCATGGGATTAATTTCTTTACTTGATTATTTTCCAAAATGTATGTTTCTCCACTTTCCGGGCATGTAGCCAATCCTTTTTCATCAAAATACAAACGGTGCCCAAATTCGCTCATCCACCCTATTTGCCTTGCCGGATTACCAACCACCAGGGCATAAGGCGGAACTTCTTTTGTAACCACGGCTCCTGCACCAACAAATGCATACTCACCTATATTGTGGCCACATACAATCGTGGCATTGGCACCGATTGTAGCCCCTTTTTTTACAATGGTAGACAGATATTGGTTTCTTCGATTGATGGCACTCCTCGGGTTAATGACATTGGTAAACACACAAGAAGGCCCCAAAAAAACATCATCTTCACAAATCACACCCGTGTAAATAGATACGTTGTTTTGCACCTTGACATTATTGCCCAAAACCACACCCGGTGATACTACCACATTTTGCCCTATATTGCAATTTTTTCCAATTTTGGCTTGAGGCATAATGTGTGAAAAATGCCAGATTTTGGTACCTTCCCCAATTTCACACCCTTCGTCAATAACTGCCGTAGGATGGGCAAAATATTTCTTTTGATCGTTCATCGGTAAATATATTTTTCAAAATTTTTATGTTCTCTTTTATAAAGCTCTTCTTTTGGCAGATTTTTAAAATATTCGTACGTCATTTTCAGTCCTTCGGCACGTGAAACCTTGGGCTCCCATCCCAATATTTTTTTTGCCAACGAAATATCCGGTTGCCTTTGTTTGGGATCATCTTCCGGTAAAGGTTTAAACACAATTTTTTGATTTGTGCCTGTCAATCGCAGAATCTCTTCGGCAAATTCTCTTATCGTGATTTCATCCGGGTTGCCCAGATTGACGGGATAAGGATAGTCACTCATCAATAAACGATAAATTCCTTCCACCAAATCATCGATATAGCAAAATGATCGGGTCTGAGATCCATCTCCAAACACAGTGAGATCTTCACCTCTCAGCGCCTGCCCAATAAATGCAGGTAAAACCCTGCCATCATTCAATCGCATACGCGGGCCATACGTATTGAAAATACGTGCAATACGTGTTTCGAGTCCGTGAAAACGATGATATGCCATAGTAATGGCTTCCTGAAAGCGTTTGGCTTCATCATATACGCCTCTCGGGCCAATGGGATTGACATTTCCCCAATAAGTTTCCGGTTGAGGGTGAACAAGCGGATCGCCGTACACCTCGGAAGTTGATGCCACTAATATTCTTGCTTTTTTGGCCTTTGCCAACCCAAGAAGGTTATGTGTGCCAAGCGATCCTACTTTGAGTGTCTGTATAGGTATTTTCAAATAATCGATAGGGCTTGCGGGAGAAGCAAAGTGCAAGATATAATGTAAATCCCGGGAACATGTACAAATTTTGTAACGTCGTGAAAATAAAATTCAAAGTGAGGGTGTGGGAAAAAGGCTTCTATGTTCTTCAGATCTCCTGTGATCAGGTTATCCATGGCAATCACATGAAACCCTTCATTCAGGAATCTTTCACATAAATGAGATCCGATAAACCCGGCAGCACCTGTGATTAAAACCCGTTTCATTGAGGTATTACAGCTTTACGTCCGATGCTAAAATAATAAAATCCTTTACCTTGCATATCATTCCAATCAAATACATTTCTTCCGTCAAATATTACCGGTTGTTTCAACAAACTTTTCACTTTATCAAGATCGGGTGTGCGAAATACATTCCATTCTGTCACTATAATCAAAGCATCACTCCCTTCCAAAGCTTCATACATGTCTTGTGCATAATGAATAATATCACCCAATTCTTTTCTCACATTATTCATTGCTTCAGGGTCATATGCAGATACGTTAGCCCCTCTTTCGATCAAAGATTTTATAATAACCAATGAAGGAGCTTCTCTTATATCGTCTGTATCGGGTTTGAAAGACAATCCCCATACTGCAAATTTTCTCCCTTCAATATTTCCTTGAAAAAAAGCCTCGATTTTGTCTAAAAGAACTTGCTTCTGTCTGTTATTTACCTCATCAACCGCCTCCAATATCTTAAACCGGATATTTTGTTCTTGACCCGATTGAATGAGTGCTTTTACATCCTTGGGAAAACAACTGCCACCATACCCCACCCCCGGAAATAAAAATCTTTTTCCGATACGTTCATCCAAACCAATGCCGATTCTGACATTATCGACATTTGCACCGACTTTCTCGCAATAATTGGCTATTTCATTCATAAATGTGATTTTCGTGGCTAAAAAAGCGTTGGCCGCATATTTGGTTAGTTCCGCCGATTTTTCATCCATAATCAATATCGGATTACCCTGCCTGACAAAAGGTTTATATAAATCTTTCATAATTTGGGCGGCTTTTTCAGAGGATGTACCTATGACCACGCGGTCGGGTTTCATAAAATCATCTACAGCAAAACCTTCCCTTAAAAACTCCGGATTTGACACCACATCAAATGGAACCTGGGTAATTTCTTTGATTAAATTGGTGATTTTTTCTACCGTACCAACCGGAACTGTGCTTTTACTAACGATAATTTTATATGATTTCATCAAATGGGCAATCTGTTCGGAAACTTCCAACACATATTTAAGATCCGCCGATCCATCTTCTTTTGGTGGTGTGGGTAAGGCCAAAAAAATCACCTCTCCATGATCTACTCCCTCTTGCAAAGAAGTAGTAAATTTCAATCGTCCTTGTTTCTGATTCCTTTCGAATATCACATCCAAATGTGGCTCGTAGATGGGTATTATGCCGCTTTTTAATTTTTTTATTTTTTCTTCGTCAATATCTACACACAAAACTTGGTTCCCTGTCTCGGCCAAACATGTTCCCGTGACCAATCCTACATATCCGGTTCCTATTACAGTTATTTTCATGTTTAAAAATTAATTAAAAAATTCCAGCACCGAATCAGTTATATAATTCAATTGTTCTTGATCCAATTCGGTATGCATAGGCAAAGATAAAACTTCTCTGCACAAACGCTCCGTTATCGGGAAATTACCTTCTTCATACCTTGCATCCCTGTATGCTTTTTGTTGATGAAGTGGCACGGGATAATATATCATAGACGGAATGCCTTTTTCCTGCAAATGGGTTTTCAACTGATCTCTTTGCCCATTTGTAATTCGCAAGGTGTATTGATGAAAAACATGTTTGGAATGTTTGTTTCTTTTTGGTGTTATTATGTGAGAATGACCTGAAAATTTTTTGTCATAAAAATCGGCTGCTTTTTGACGAAGATGGTTGTATTCGTCCAAATGCTTCAATTTAATATCCAAAATGGCTGCTTGAATGGTATCTAATCGTGAGTTCACACCAATCATATCATGATAATATTGTTTGCTCTGTCCATGATTGGCAATCATTCTTATTTTTTGTGCCAAATGGTCGTCATTGGTAAAAATTGCTCCACCATCACCAAAACATCCGAGATTTTTTGAAGGAAAAAATGAGGTGCAACCTATGTGACCGATCGTGCCGGTTTTTTTAGATTGTCCATTTTTATAAAAATAATCACAACCAATGGCTTGTGCATTATCTTCAATGACATATAACCCATGCTTGTCTGCCAGTTCCATCAATTCCTCCATGGCTGCACTCTGTCCAAAAAGATGCACAGGCACGATGGCTTTGGTTTTGGGTGTGATGGCTTTCTTTACCTGCTCAATATCCAACGTAAAATCATCTTCGTTAACGTCGACCAGCACAGGTGTCAACTTTAACAATGCAATAACCTCGGCGGTTGCCACATAGGTGAAACTTGCCGTAATTACCTCATCACCCGGCTGTAAGTCAAGCGCCATCATCGCTATTTGCAAAGCATCCGTGCCATTGGCAACCCCGATGGCATGTTTCACATTCAGGTATTTTGCCAAATTCTCTTCAAAAGAATAAACCTCCGGCCCTTTGATAAATGCGGCCCGGTTCATGACATTGATAACCGCCTGATTAACCTCGTCCTCAATCTTTTTGTATTGGCTGATTAAATCAACCATTCTGATTTCACGCATAAATTTCATTAAATTTTAAACTGCGAATTTACGACGTTTTTAATACAATATGGCATTTTTTTGTTTTAGTCATTATAAAGTGTTTTGATCGCGATATTCCACATCTTTTATTGCAGATTTATTTAATTTTCAAATTTTTATTTTTTAAACCAAATACAAAAAATGTCCTCATCAACCTCATTTTAAAATTTACACAATCAATAAATTTATGTTATTTTGCCGCATTAAAAATTCATTATGTCAAGACAATTATCCGAACAAGAGATTATCCGCAGGCAAAGCTTGCAGGCATTAATTGATTTGGGCATTGATCCTTATCCTGCAGAAACGTTTCCTGTCAATGCCTATGCAGAGGATATATTAAAAAATTATGAAAGAGACAAACTTTCTTACAAAAATGTCAGTTTGGCCGGCCGTCTTATGAGCAAACGTGTGATGGGCAAGGCCTCCTTTGGGGTGCTTCAAGATTCTACCGGCTCCATCCAGATTTATGTTTCGCGTGACGATATCTGCCCGGGTGAAGACAAAACCATGTACAATGAGGTGTTTAAAAAACATTTGGACAGAGGCGATATCATCGGCGTAAAAGGCTACGTGTTTACCACAAAAACCGGAGAAATTACGGTGCACGTAACCGAGCTCAAGCTGTTGGCCAAATCATTGAGACCACTTCCTGTTGTAAAAGTCGACAGCGAAGGTAATGTACACGATGCTTTTACAGACCCCGAACAACGCTATCGTCAACGATATGTAGACCTCATTGTCAACCCTCATGTCAAAAAAGTGTTTGTGCAACGCACCAAATTAATCAATACTATTCGTGAATATCTAAACAATAGAGGATATTTAGAGGTTGAAACTCCGATTCTTCAACCCATTTATGGTGGTGCCTCTGCCAGACCTTTTAAAACATGGCATAATACGCTTGATATTCCCCTGTATTTGAGAATTGCCAACGAATTATACCTTAAAAGATTGATTGTGGGCGGTTTTGACGGAGTATATGAATTTGCAAAAGATTTCAGAAATGAAGGCATGAGCCGCTTTCACAACCCCGAATTCACTCAGGTTGAGCTATATGTTGCTTATAAAGATTATTATTGGATGATGGATTTGGTGGAAGAGATGATCGAAAAAGTTGCTGTGGCTCTTCATGGCGACACAAAGGTAAAGGTGGGCGATAACATCATCGATTTTCAAAGGCCGTGGAAAAGGTTTACGATGTATGAAGCCATCAGGCATTTTACCGGGATTGACATTGAAAATAAAGATGAAGAAGAACTCAGAGAAGTGGCCAAACAACTGAAAGTTTCAGTAGATAAAACCATGGGCAGAGGCAAAATTATCGACGAAATTTTTGGAGAATATTGTGAGCCCAAATTGATACAACCAACCTTTATAACAGATTATCCTATTGAAATGTCGCCTCTGGCAAAAAAACACAGAAGCAAACCCGGCTTGGTCGAAAGGTTTGAAGTGATTTGTAACGGAAAAGAGATCTGCAATGCATTTTCCGAACTCAACGACCCCATCGATCAAAGAAAAAGATTTGAAGAACAATTGGAGTTGGCCCGAAGAGGAGATGAAGAAGCCATGATGCTTGATGAAGATTTTTTACGTGCATTGGAATATGGTATGCCACCCACAGCCGGTCTTGGCGTCGGTATCGACCGTCTCACCATGATTATGACCAACCAACACTCCATTCAGGATGTATTGTTTTTCCCACAAATGAAACCCGAAAAAAACAATTGATACTATGCAACAAAACATCTTCCCTGTTTTTGACCAGATGATTCAAAGACATCAAAAGGAAGCCATGTTAAAGCAAAAAAGCGTATGTTTCTGGATGACGGGCTTGTCGGGATCCGGCAAATCGACTCTCGCACTTGCTCTTGAAAAATCATTGTTCGAACATGGATATCTGACGCAAGTATTGGATGGAGACAATATTAGAAGCGGAATAAATAAAAATCTTTCTTTTTCAGAAGCAGACCGGAAAGAAAACATACGAAGAATTGCCGAAATCAACAAATTGTTTATCAATTGCGGTATTATTACCATCAATTGTTTTGTCAGTCCTACCCGCGAGATACGTCAAATGGCAAAAGAAATTATCGGGCCTGCAGATTTTAAAGAAATTTATGTAAAATCATCGTTAGAAACCTGTGAAAAAAGAGACGTGAAAGGTTTATACAAAAAAGCAAGAGCCGGAGAAATCAAAAATTTCACGGGAATTGACCAACCCTTTGAAGAACCAACCAATCCCGACTTGATTATTGATACAGAAAATCGTAATTTTGAAGAATGTATAAATATTTTTTTGAACTTTGTATGGCCATTGATACAGTATCATGAATAAAAATTATCAACTGACCCATTTAAAAGAGCTCGAAGCCGAAGCCATTTATGTTATCAGAGAGGTTGCGGCTCAATTTGAAAACCCCGGATTGTTATTTTCCGGAGGGAAAGACAGTATCGTTTGCTTTCATCTTGCAAGAAAAGCGTTTTGGCCTGCCAAAATTCCCTTTCCACTGGTACACATCGACACGGGCCATAATTTTCCCGAAACCATCGATTTCAGAGATCGTTTGGTTGAAAAATACAAAGTAAATCTGATTGTGGGTTCGGTTCAAGAAAGTATTGACAGCGGACGTGTGGTGGAAGAAAAAGGATATTATGCCTCACGTAACGCACTTCAAACCGTAACCTTGCTTGATACTATCGAAAAGTATAAATTTGATGCCTTAATCGGAGGTGCCCGAAGAGACGAAGAAAAAGCCCGGGCAAAAGAACGTTTCTTTTCGCACCGCGACGAATTTGGGCAATGGGACCCCAAAAATCAACGTCCCGAGCTTTGGTATCTATTCAACGGGAAAAAACATCTTGGGGAACATTTCCGCGTTTTCCCCATCAGCAATTGGACTGAAATGGATGTTTGGCAATACATTCTGTCGGAAAACATCGAAATCCCATCAATTTATTTTTCACACGAAAGAGATTGTTTTTTGAGAGATGGCATTTGGTATGCTTATTCCCCATACATACAACTTAAACCGGATGAGAAAGTTGTGAAAAAAACAGTACGTTTCAGAACCATCGGGGACATGACCTGCACCGGTGCCGTCGAATCCAAAGCCACCTCACTCGAAGATATCATACAAGAAGTGGCTTCCTCACGTGTAACAGAACGTGGCAGCCGTATCGACGATAAAAGAAGTGAAGCCGCCATGGAAGAAAGGAAACGTCAGGGTTACTTTTAACTTTTTATAAATATGCCCAAATAATGGGTATTTAAAACTTTCATTTTCTCTAACAAGTGGCATAAATCTATCGATGCCGGAGCAAGTTTTCTTGCCAAAGGGGGTAAAAGTGTAATTTTCTTTAGATCAATGTCGCAATGCCTTCCAAATAATTGCCGAATATGTTGTTTTTTTATGGGGAACAAATGGTTTGACTTTTTGGCAACATGAAAATCATACCAAATAATACAACCTCCCGGCTTCAACAATCTTATCAATTTGTCTGCAATTGCCTGGTGATAATCCGGATGTATAGAGCTAAAAACTGTAAATTGAGAGATACAATCAAATGAATTTTCTTCAAACTCTGCTTCCAATATATTTTTACAATAAAATTGAACGGAAGGGCAAAGCTTCCTTGCCGTGTCAATTCTTTCTTGCAATATATCCACACCGGTTATGTTTTCCGGTAAAAACCCATATTGTATAAACCTTCTAATTTCCCCACCCGTTCCACACCCAAAATCCAATAATTTCAATTTGTCTGTTTGAGTATACCCTTTTTTCTTTAAAAGAGAAAGCAATTGCCTTTCCCTGCTGTGAATGATATACAAATTTCCACTGTTAAAGTATGTGTATAAAAGAGGATTGACATGTTGTTTTCGCCATTCATAATATGACATGACTCTCTCAAATTCATGTTTCATCTTTGTAATTTTCAACGAAATTATTACTTTTTTGCTTTCAATGATAAAACTCCGTAATTTCGCAGAAAAAACAACATGAACTCCAATTCCTACCTGAATATGGACTTGCTGCGATTTACAACAGCAGGTAGCGTGGATGACGGTAAAAGTACTCTTATTGGCCGTTTGCTTTATGACAGCAAAGCCATTTTTGAAGACCAATTAGAAGCTGTCGAAGCTGCCAGTAAAAAACGGGGAGAAGAAAAAATTAACTGGGCTTTGATCACCGACGGTTTAAAAGCCGAACGCGAACAAGGCATTACGATTGATGTCGCTTATCGATATTTTGCCACTCCTCGCAGAAAGTTTATCATTGCAGACACTCCCGGACATATTCAATATACCCGAAACATGGTAACCGGTGCCAGCACTGCCAATTTAGCTTTGATTTTGGTTGATGCCCGCAAAGGAATGGTTGAGCAAACATACAGACATTCATACATTGCTTCGTTATTACAAATTCCACACATCATTTATTGTGTAAACAAAATGGATTTGGTTGATTATTCCGAGGAAGAATTTGAAAAAATAAAAAATGACCTGGAAGCATTCGGGGCAAAATTGGATGTAAAAGATATACATTATATACCTATCTCTGCACTCAATGGCGACAACGTGGTGGAACGATCTGCAAATATGCCGTGGTATCAAGGACCAACTTTGATGTATTTGCTGGAAAACATTCACATCTCAAGCGACCGTAATCTGATCGATGGGCGGTTTCCGGTACAATATGTCATTCGTCCTCAATCAGATCAATTTCACGACTTCCGTGGTTATGCCGGACGCATAGCTTCAGGAATTTTTCGTGTCAACGACGAGGTGGTTGTTCTGCCTTCCGGCCTTCAATCAAGAATCAAAGAAATATATTTTGCAGAAAAAAAGATTGATGAAGCTTTTGCAAATATGTCTGTCACTATCACGCTCGAAGATGATTTGGATATTTCGAGAGGAGATATGATTGTACGTATCAACAACCAACCGGTGGTCACACAAGATATAGAAGCCATGATCTGTTGGTTCGACAGCAAAGCAATGATGCAAAAAGGCAAATATATCTTGAGACACACCACACGCGAGGTCAGATGTGTAATTAAAGACATCATTTACAAATTGAACATCAATACTCTTGAAAGAAACGGATCAGATAAAAACATCATGATGAACGATATTGCCAAGATTTCTTTACGCACAACCGCTCCTTTAATGACCGATAAATACCACCGAAATCGCGAAACCGGTAGTTTTATTTTAATTGATGAAGCCACCTACAACACGGTAGCCGCCGGTATGATCGTTTAATCATTTTCGCCCCATCTGTATCCTTCATGTGGCAGAGTCAAATGATCCAAAATCCTTGAAACTACCGTGAAGGCCAATTCTTTAATATTTGACGGCCTACTGTAGAATGAAGGGCTGGCCGGTAAGATAGTTACCCCTAAATTGCTTAAAAAAAGCATATTTTGCAGGTGAATGGATGAAAATGGTGTTTCACGCGGCACCAAAATCAATTGTTTTTTTTCTTTAAGCATCACATCTGCACTTCGTGTAATCAAATCATCGCTTATGCCATTGGCTATCCGTCCTAATGTACCCATAGAACATGGACAAACAACCATACTGTCAAATCCGGCAGAACCTGATGCGGTAGGCGAAAAAAAATCGTCAGGAGCATATTGTGGAAATGGATATTTCTTAAAATCTTTATTACCCAATTCAAGCTGCCAAACAGTTTCGGCATTTTTACTCATCAATAAGACCGTGTCGACAAGATCCTTCCTTTTTTCCAATTCATCCAAAAGCAACGATGCATATATGCTTCCGGACGCTCCGGTAATGGCCACAATCACTTTTTTTTTCATAACTCTCACTTGAATAACCTGAATTGCACGGTAGTTGTTAAAAATAAATTATACCATCCACGGTTGAAAATCCTGTTGTACCAATAAAAATTTGTTCCAAGTTTTGTGTAATCTCTAAAAGGCGTGACAGAGCTTCCGGATCGAAGAGAAATATTCCACTTTTCGTGTATTTGATAACCCAATCCTATGAAAACTCCGGCTTCCCAATCTTTAAAACCCTGCATTTGCGCCGTAATAGTCCCCAATTCGTCTTCCATGTATCTACCCATCAAATACCCCCAATACACGCCGGCCAAAGGTGTTAATTTATTCAATTTAAAAGTCATCATTACAGGAACATCCACAAAATGCAACCTCATCAAAAAATAATCGGTATCCCCCAAATCCAACCTGGGCACTTTACGGCTTCCTCGTTGCATATACCTTATCTCGAAAGAGATGTCCATCAATTCAGATAAATGATAAGCAACGCCTGTACCCAGCTCAAACCCGGGCTTGTTGAAGCCCGAATAACCGTCCCCTTCAACCTGGCTTGTCACTCCTCCAAAAGAAATATAAGGTATAAACTTGTTGTTTTGAGAATAAAGACCGTTACAAATTAAATTAAACAACAATAAACTTATGCATATTTTCAATTGCTTTTTCATGTCAAACTTTGGATGAATATACAATCTTACGTAAAATTTACATGAATAGTTACGGTTTTACATTTTTTCACCTGTCCCAAATGTTATATTTCAAAATACACCAAATAGCCCTGACCCCATCTTTCCAATTTATTTTTTTACCTTCTTCATACGTTCTTCCGTAGTATGAAATTCCCACTTCATAAATTCTGATTCCTTTTATCCTTGCCAATTTTGCCGTAACTTCCGGTTCAAAACCAAACCTGTTTTCCTTTAACCTTAACGATTTGGCAATGTCTGCCCGGATCAACTTGTAGCAAGTTTCCATATCGGTGAGATTAAGATCGGTAAACATATTGGAAAGAAATGTCAATATTTTGTTCCCTATCGTATGCCAAAAAAATAAAATTCTATGCGGGTTGCCTCCCATAAATCTCGATCCGTAAACAACATCGGCTTTTCCTTCTATCACAGGTTTTAGCAGATCGTTAAATTCTCTTGGGTCATACTCCAAATCGGCATCCTGCACAATTACATAATCGCCAGTGGCCAATTCTATGGCTTTTCTGATGGCAGCGCCTTTGCCTTGATTATATGGTTGATGAAACACAACGATGTTTTGTCCCGGATGCCGTTTTAAAAATTCTTCTATTTTTTCGGCGGTTTTGTCCCGTGATGCATCGTTTACCACAATTATCTCTTTCTCAACACCATTTACCAAATGGACATTAATTAAACTTTCCAAAATATTTTGAATGGTGTTCTCTTCGTTATAGGCCGGAACCAATATAGAAAGTTTCATGTTTTTTTGAGAGTAAAAGTATTACAAATTATTTGTTTTCGGCTTAAAATTGCAATAGAAATTGTTTAGCTTTTAAATTTTACAGTATTTTTAAAATATCGGCACTTTATTATTTGATTAACTTTGCCAAACCTATCGAATATAAATTGCCAAATGCAACATTGGCATTATTATTGCTTTTTAACCGCAAAAATTTAGTTTTATGAAAAAAGTGTTCTTTATTTTAACATTCGTTTTAGCTACACAAGTTTTGTTTTCTCAAAAACGTTCATTGCCTTCGGTCGAAATAAGAAAGTTGGACAATACTATTTTCAACACATCCGATATTGACAATAACGGTAAACCCATTGTAATAAATTTTTGGGCAACCTGGTGCACTCCTTGTAAAAAAGAATTAAATAACATCGCCGAATTGTATGACGAATGGCAGGAAGAAACAGGGGTGAAAATTATTGCTGTTTCGATTGACGATACCAGAAACATGGCCAAGGTTGCTCCTTATGTGAATGGTCGTGGATGGGAATATGAAATTTTACTGGACCCCAATGGAGATTTCCAGCGTGCACTCAATGTCAATAACGTGCCCCATACTTTTGTGTTAAACGGGAATAAAGAAATTGTTTGGCAGCACAACTCTTATACCGAAGGTGACGAATACGAACTTTACGAAATAATCAAAAAAGTGGCTAAAGGTGAACCATTGGAATAATCCATTTTTAATTTTTTCTTTTATCTTTGTCCTGAATAAAATTCATCTTTTTATGAAAAAGTTTTTTTTGATTTCCGGTTTATTTTTATCGAGCATATGTTTTGTATATTCTCAAGATGACGCATTTCGCAAATTCCGTTTTGGGTTGAAGTTTGACCCAAATGTCACATGGCTGAAACCAAACGAATATGTTGAAAGCAAAGGTGTTAAAATGGGATATAACTATGGTTTGATGACCGACTTTTTTTTAGGGAAAAATTATGCTATCGCCACAGGATTGGAAGTGCTCAACATAGGAGGGAAAGTGTCTTATCCCAATTTTGTCAGCACAGTGGGTGATGATACGGTAAATTTAAAAGTCACCACTACTAGTAATATTAAATATCAAATCATCAACATTCCATTTCAACTCAAAATGCGAACCAATGAAATTGGGTATATGACCTATTTTGCCGCTTTTGGTTTGGATGTCGGTATTCATTTTAAAGATTTAGCCAATCTCGAACACAAGCCCGTAGCCAACTCTTCAAACACTGTGAATGAAACAAAAGTAAATTTTGGATCCAGAACCAATTTTTTCCGTCCGGCCATTGCCATCAGTTTGGGGGCCGAATATAACTTGTCCGGCAACACCAATTTTGTGATCGGATTAAAATTCAGCAATGGTTTCGTCAATACATTCACCAAAAAATTTGATACCTATAAACTCGACAACAACGGCGTGGTGCTGCTTGATGCCAACAACCAACCGGTCAAATCCGATGTTAAAGCCAATGCCTATTCAAATTATCTTTCCTTGCTTTTAGGAGTTTTCTTCTAAATCTTTATTGCCGGTAGATGACGATTGGTCTTGCGCAGCTA
The DNA here is from genome assembly GCA_026003395.1 of Vicingaceae bacterium. Taxonomy (NCBI): domain Bacteria; kingdom Pseudomonadati; phylum Bacteroidota; class Flavobacteriia; order Flavobacteriales; family Vicingaceae; species Vicingaceae bacterium. The sequence continues at coordinate 16,112 of BPHE01000010.1, read as the reverse complement.
AATTTTCATGTTGGGAATATAGAAGTTAACACTTCAAAAATTATCCGCCATTCTTTGGATCTTTTCAATCAAGGGTGCGACCTGGTTGTTTTCCCGGAATTGGCCATTTGCGGTTATCCTCCATTGGATATCCTGGAATATGAACATTTTGTGGATCAATGCCTCAAGGCCTTAAACGAAATTGCTTTACATATTCCCATGGATCATGCTGTGATTGTAGGATCTCCAGCCCATAATCCAAACAAAGGAAAACCTTTGATAAATGCCGCATTTTTATTAACCAAGGATACTGTGAGAATGATTCACGGAAAAAATCTTTTGCCTGATTATGATGTTTTTGACGAATACCGCCATTTTCAACCTCAAAAAAATCTGGGTGTTATCCAATGGAAGGATAAGACCATTGCTGTAACTATTTGCGAAGATCTTTGGGAAGAAAAAGAATGTGTATATGACCATTCGGTTCAATCCTTAATTAAAAATGCCCGGCCCGATATTATTTTAAATATTTCTGCAAGTCCTTTTCACCTCCAACACTTTACAGAGCGTTTTGATGTGATGTCAAAAAATGCACGTGAACATAATTGTCTTTTAATTCATGTAAATCAAACCGGTGCCAACACCGACTTGATTTTTGACGGAAGATCCCTGATAATGTATCCGGCTAAAAACCTATTCTGGCAAGGACCGGCATTTGGCGAATGCACTGCTTGTATTGACACAGATACACTTAAATTATTTTCCGGAGAATACACAAATTTTTCATGTGAAGAAGAAGAATTGTATCATGCGTTGATTTGCGGGATAAAAGATTTTTTTGATAAAAACCGATTTAGCAAAGCAGTGTTGGGATTAAGCGGGGGAATCGACTCTGCACTGGTTTATGTATTGTTGTGTCATGCCATTGGAAAAGAAAATGTAAAAGCCATTTTGCTTCCATCTCCTTTCTCCTCACAATCTTCGATTGACGATGCCCTGCAGTTGATTGGAAATTTACAAGGTGATTATGACATTTTCCCCATTCACTCTATTTATCAAGAAATCAACCAAACACTTTCGAAGCAATGGCAACAAGATATTTTTGACATTACTCAAGAAAATATACAAGCCCGGATCAGAGGAATGATTCTGATGGCATATTCCAACCGCTATGGCTATATCCTGATCAATACTACCAACAAAAGCGAAATGGCCGTTGGCTATGGCACCTTATATGGCGATATGTGTGGCGCTTTGAGTGTGATTGGCGACTTGTATAAAACCACCGTATACCGCCTTTCCTATTGGATAAACCGGAACTTTGAAAACATCATCCCTGACAATATATTGCAAAAAGCCCCTTCGGCCGAATTACGCCCGGGACAAAAAGATGTCGACTCCCTTCCTCCTTACGAGATCTTGGACTTGATACTGAAAGATTATTTGGAAGATAAAAAATCACCGGAAGAAATCAGCAAAAACAATCATCTTGATATTGCCATCGTCAATGAAATTTGTCAAAAAGTCAATGCCAACGAATTTAAAAGATTTCAGGCACCTCCTGTATTGAGAGTTACGAAAAAGGCCTTTGGTTGGGGCAGACGAATTCCCCTGGTTTCGAAATGGCGATAAATTCCATCCATCAGGATTGTCTCTCGCTATCTTATGAACTATAAAATGACCACTGTCAAATTAATCATCTTTCTTGTCCAAAACCAACCGAAATCAATACATTAAAACACTAGAAAAAGTTGATTTTGATGACAAATACGGTTAGTGAACTTCCCAGGTTGCAGTGCCGAAAATAATTTCTTTCAAAGATTTGGTGTTCTTACCTTTTACATTTTCTATTTGTTGATAGACCAAATCTTCATAACAAGGGCGTTGGCTTTGATAGATAATTCCGAACGGTCTTGGGAGAGCATTTTCTTTGCGCGGATCATCAAAAAAAGTAGCCAAAATTTGAGCTTTATACCTGTCGCGGCTATCATGAATCCAAAGATCATCAAGCCCAAATCCGGAATCTTGCAATGATACTATTTGTGGTTTATAACCATCCAGGCGAATCCCCCATTCACGGTTTTTTCCAAACACCAAGGGTTGTTTTTCTTCCAAAAATAATGTGTACAAGGGTTTGGTGTCTTTTTCGGTAAAAATCTCAAATGCCCCATCATTGAAAACATTGCAATTTTGGTAAATTTCTATAAATGCCGATCCTTTGTGCAGATGTCCGGCTTTGAGAATTTCACGCAAATGGGCCGGATCCCGATCCATGGTCCTTGCTACAAAAGTTGCTTCAGCGCCCATGGCAAGCAAAACCGGGTTGAACGGATGATCCAGACTGCCATAGGGGGTTGACTTACTTACCATGCCTTCTTTGGATGTTGGTGAATATTGACCTTTTGTAAGCCCGTATATTTCATTGTTAAATAACAGAATGGGTATATTTACGTTTCTTCTCAAAATATGGATCAAATGATTGCCTCCGATACTCAAAGCATCTCCGTCGCCGGTGATGATCCAAACAGAAAGTTCGGGACGTGCAAGCTTGATTCCCGTGGCAATGGCCGGAGCCCTGCCATGTATGGTATGCATTCCATAAGTATTGAGATAATAAGGGAATCTTGAACTGCAACCAATACCGGAAACAAAAACAATGTTCTCTCTCGGTATTCCAATTTCTGCCAAAATAGTTTGAGTTTGCTTCAATATGGAATAATCTCCGCAACCCGGACACCATCTTACATCTTGATCAGATGCAAAATCTTTGGGCTGTATAGTGGCATTTTTTGTTGTAATGTCTTCTTGTGTCATCGTATAATGCTTAACACTTTATCTTTGATTTCTTTAACCGTAAAAGGCACGCCTTTCACTTTATTTAATTTCTCAACCGGTTTTTTCAAATGCGATTCCAATAGAAACGCCAGCTGTCCGGTATTCAATTCGGGGATCAAAATTTTTTCGAATCCGTTCAACAGTTGCAGCAAATTGGATGGAAATGGATTTAAATAACGCAAATGGATATGCGAAACCTCAACACCTTCGTTCCTTAATTGTTCGCAAGCTGTTTTTATACTGCCGTATGTCGACCCCCAGCCCACAATGGCCATTTTTCCGGATTCGGACCCACTATCCACTTTTTGCAGGGGGATATATTGAGCGATATTTTCTATTTTTTTCTTGCGCGTCAAAACCATGTGTTGATGATTCTCCGGGTCATAAGAAATGTTGCCTGTGAGATCCTCTTTTTCCAATCCTCCGATTCTGTGTTCTTTACCGGGCACCCCCGGAACGGCCCATTCCCTTGCCCCTTTTTCATTTCTACGATATGGCGCAAAATGCCGTTCATTTTCTTGCAAAACAGTTTTTTCTATGCTGTGTATTTTATCTATATCCGGTATTTTCCAAGGTTCAAGAGCATTTGCTATGTATGCATCCGACAATAAAATCACCGGTGTCATAAATTCTATGGCCAAACGGCATGCTTCTATGGCTGTTTCAAAGCAATCGGCAGGTCTTGATACTGCCAAAACAGGGAGAGGTGCTTCTCCGTGCCGGCCGAACATGGCAAATAAAAGATCCGATTGTTCTGTTTTGGTAGGCAAACCGGTGGAAGGTCCTCCCCGCTGAATGTCACAAACCACCAAGGGAAGCTCAAGCATCACCGCCAGGCCCAGTGCTTCGGATTTCAGATCCATTCCGGGACCCGATGTGGCGGTTACTCCTAAACTCCCGGCAAAGGATGCACCTATAGCTGCAGATATGGCGGCTATTTCATCTTCGGCCTGAAATGTAAGAACATTCAATTGTTTGTGTTTGGAAAGTTCATGCAATATATCCGAGGCCGGCGTAATGGGATATGATGCATAAAACAATTGGGTTCCGGCCAAATGTGCCGATGTAATCAACCCAAGGGCCAATCCCTGGTTGCCGGTGATACTTCTGTATGTTCCCGACGGAAGGGATGCTTTTTCTACATTCGTTCTGCTTATAATCAATTCGGCTGTCTCTCCGTAATTATAACCTGCCTCAAGGGCTTTAAGATTCAGTTGAAGTAGTTCGGGCTTGTCCGAGAATTTTCTTTTGATAAATGTGGCTGTTTGTTCGGTGGTTTTATTTAATAACCAAAGCACCAGCCCTAATGCAAACATATTTTTGCTACGGTCAATTTGTTTGGTGCCAAGTCCGGAATCTTTTCCCTGATCCCTGATGATTTTGGTAATTTCAATGGGAAATACTTTAAATTGTTTGGATAGTTCTTCTACGGGATCTATTTCATAACCGGCCAAAGCGAGATTTTTTTTGTCAAAAGAGTTGATGTTTAATATAATTACGCCTCCGGGTTTCAATTTTCTGACATTGGTTTTTAATGCCGCAGGGTTCATGGCAACCAAAATATCCGCTTCGTCGCCGGGTGTAAAAATATAATGATCGGCCAACCTGATTTGAAAGCCCGAAACACCGTGCAATGTTCCTTGCGGAGCTCTTATTTCTGCCGGATAATTAGGAAACGTGCTGATATCATTCCCACTCAAAGCAGAAGTATAACCAAGCAATTCTCCTATCAATTGCATGCCGTCGCCGGAATCTCCGGCAAAAAGCACGACTATATCGTCTTTTAATGTAGTGGTTTTCATTTTTATATTGCAAAATTCGTCATAAATAAATTTGCATAGATTTTTTTTCGTTGAAAATTGTTAAATATCCCATGTTTTTTCGGTGAGATAAACCATCCCTTTAAACATCGCTTTAAGGGATGATTGTTGCAGTATTTTGACCGAATAGATTCCAATTTTGTTTTTTAATGAAATTTCTTCGGCTATGGCAACAATGGTTTCGCCTACCAGAATTTTTTCCAAATGTTCTATTTCTGTGTGAATCGAATAAGCCATACGTCCATGTGCATTCGAAGCAAATGCCAATGCACTGTCGGCCAAAGAATATGCAATACCGCCATGCGCAATTTTAAATCCATTGGTCATTTCATCTCTCACCATCATCGACAATTCGCAATAACCTGGCTTTATTTCCTTCAATTCTATCCCCAACCAACGGCTGAAAGCATCGTTGGCAAGCATATGACCGACGATTTTGCGGGCTTTTGTCAATTGATCATTTTCCACCTAAACAAGCTTTGACTTTACGTTGATGTGCTTCTTTATCTTCTTTTGTCACTTGATTGGTTGCCAAAAACTCTTTGCACTCTCCGGTCATCAATTTTTTCATGGCTTCTTGCAGTTGTCTGATTTCGCTGTCTTCTTCGGCATCCAGCAGTTTTTTGTTGAGTGAATCTTGTTTTTTGACACAATCGCAAAATGTCAACCCACTTTCAAATTTTCTGTGAATATCTTTCTCTTTTCTTTGTTCTTCTATAAGTTCTTTTGCCAACTCCTGTTCGCTCGTCAATCCTTCTTCCGGCAAAGTATCTACAAACATTTCTTCTTCTACAACCACACTATCGGCATTTTCCATTGTATCATCAATTTCATTCTCCGAATTGCCGTTGCTGCATGACCAGACAAACACAACAAGCAAAAAAGGTAAAAACAGATGTAAAAATTTGTTTTTCATACGCTATAATTTTAGCGAATATAAGAAAATTCATCAAAACAAATCATCGTAAGATATTTTCACCCTGTCGCTCACCGGATGCGATTGGCATGTCAGCACAAAACCCTGATCCACCTCATCATCTGTCAGTGCATAGTTTTGTTCCATGACCACATTGCCCTCCAGCACTTTTGCTTTACACGTGCAACAAACAGCTCCTTTGCACGAAAAAGGCACATCCAAACCGGCTTCCATGGCAGCATCCAAAATGGATATACCTTTTTTGGGCATTTTAATGGTAGTTTCCATATCGTCCAATATCACCACCACTTCCGATTCTCCGTTTGGCACAACTTCAGGATGGGCTCCGGAAGGCAGTGGCTTTGAATAAAACAATTCGGTGTGTATTTGTTTTTTGTCTAGTTTCTTGCTTAAATGTTGCTTGATGTTTTCGGTCATCTCAAAAGGTCCGCAAATAAATGCTTCTGTTTGAGAAAGGTCGATACCCTCTGTTTCCAGGAAATAATCGACTTTCGCCGGATCGATTCTTCCTTCATGATTAGGGGATTGCCCTTTTTCCCTTGAAAACACAAAATGTATTTTGAATCTTCCGGGATTTTCTTTTTGCAATGCGCTTAATTCGTTGTAAAAAATCGTATTTTCTTTATTGCGGTTCCCATAAATCAACAATATTTTTGATTGCTTCTCCACATACAAGGCAGATTTAATGATTGACATTATCGGTGTGATACCACTGCCTGCAGCAATACAAAGGTAAGTTACGGACCGATGAGGGTCTAATTCGGGCGTAAAGTTTCCTAGCGGCGATGAAACTTCAAGTAAATCCCCCGCCTGAACTTGTTCGTTGAGATAGGTTGACATTTTCCCATTGGCTATTTTCTTGGCAGTCACACTGATGTCTTGGTCGGTATAAGGGGATGTATTGATGGAATAAGACCTTCTGATTTCTTCTCCTCCAATTTTGGCTTTGATGGTAACATATTGTCCCGGCAAGTAACCAAACTTTTCTTTGAGATTTTCGGGCACTTCAAAAAACAATGACACCGCTTCGGGTGTTTCTTTCTTCACCTGTTTAACTTTCAATTGATAAAATTCCATCGTTTTTTGCCACAAATGTAAATTTTTTAAAATAAACCTGTCAAACTTGATTGGGTATTTCTCCGGTTTTCTGTGTTTCTATTAAACTTAATCAAATTTTAAAGATAGGCACGCCGGCGTTTTTATAAATTTATCCCCACACTTGCGACCCTTCGGAGCAATTCCGACAAATGTCAATGCTTTTTCTGTTTCTCAGAATTTGATTTCGAAATTGGCGATATTTTTCTCCATTCCATATTTCTGCAAAAGTATTTCCGGTCAGTTGTCCCAATTGATATTTTGCGTCTTTGTCAAAACAACAAGGCACCACGCGGCCGTCCCACGTAACCACACAACTCGTCCACATTCGCCAACATTCGTTGTGTAATGGATTTTTCAACACCCAACGTCCATCCGGCCCGGGTTTATATCTGCTGTATTTCAAATTCTTGGGCAGCAATGGATGGCCATTTTCAAAACCATACACCTGCAGTGTTTTAAAATTTAACCGATCCACCCCCAGATCCTTTGCCAATTTTTTTATATCTTCCATCTCATGTTCATTGGCCGATGTCACCAAAAACTGAAAAATCAATGCCGGTTTTTTTCTTTTCAATTTCTTTCTGGCATTTACCAATGCCCGGGTACCTTGTATCACTTTTTCCAACTTTCCATTCTTACGGTATGCTTCATAAGTTTCTTGAGTAGCCCCGTCGATCGAAATGACAATTCTGTCAAGTCCGCTTAACACAATGGCTTCGGCATTCTTTTCCGTGACAAAATGCATATTAGATGAAGTGTTTACAAATAGCCCGTGTTTCTTTAGCAATCGGGTCATTTCAATAAACTGTTTGTGTATGAAAGGTTCTCCCTGAAAATACACATTTACCCACCACACATGATTCTTCACCTGGGAAGCCCATTCGTCAAGTTTTTTCAAATCAATATTGCCGGTCGGCCGGGTGAAAGATTTCAACCCACTGGGGCATTCGGGACAACCCAGATTGCAAGCCGTGGTTGGCTCTATGCTCATGGCAAATGGCTTGCTGCCCAACAGAATAGGGGTTTTTAGAAATTTTGAAAAATAATATGACAACAGCAACAAAATAAAATTCCACGTTCGCTTAATGTTTTGCACAATGGTTCCCATGATTTTTCAAAATTAAACACTATTGTTCAGCTTTTTCTAAAATTTTTTTGATTGTTTAGATGGTATAAGATAGCAGCATTTCCATTAACACAATTAATTTTCCTTATTTGCAAACTTCAAATTTTGCTGAAATGTTACATTTCTTTCAAAAATTTTCTATTTATTCGCTAAAATAAATTGGTATTTTTAATCTCCCTCACAATGTATAGAATTGCTTTCTTCTGGATATTGTTTTTATTTTTCAACTGCGCCATTGCACAAGAATATTTCACCTTGAAAGGGATTGTTTATGATGCCGAAAACAAGCAACCTCTACCTTTTGTAAATATTATCATCAACGGTAAAAACAATCTGGGTGGCTATACCGGGATAGAAGGCAAATTTTCTTTGAAAAGCCCTGAACCTATACGCCGAATCGACCTGCAATTTATCGGCTACGAAAGAAAAACGATTGAGATTGATGATCATCAATCATTTATTGAAGTATTCTTGATACCCTCGTCCGTTCAATTGCAAGAATTCATCGTCAAGCCCGGTGAAAATCCTGCCATTCCCATCATTGCCAAAACCATCGAACAAAGAAAATACAACGACCCGGAGAAAAATGCTTCATTCAGATATATTTCTTACAATAAACTCATTGTTACAGTCAACGACTCTCTTTTGGAATTGCGAGATTCTACGGTTTCTATGGACGACAGCACATGGCTGAAAACCAAAGAGTTTTTTGATGACAAACATCTGTTCATCACCGAAACCGTCACCGAGAAAATGCATATTCCGCCGGCAAAGAGCCAAGAAACTGTTTTGGCCTCGCGTATCTCCGGTTTTCAACATTTGTTGTTTGGTATGGTTTCTACCGAACTGCAATCATTCAGCATTTACGGAGATTATTTTACATTGCTAGGAAAAAATTATGTGTCTCCCATCAGCCGCGGAAGCTTATCTCGATATGCTTATATTTTGCGCGACACTTTGTTTGACCGGAAGGGTGACACACTTTGGGTCATTCAATTTTTCCCCAAAAAAGGGACCTTGTTTGAAGCCATCAAAGGGTTTATGCATATCCATGCCAAAGATTTTGCGGTAGTGCATTTTATCTGCGAGCCGGCCGAAAGAAAATCAAACGACATCTTTATATCTATCAAGCAGGAGTATCAAAAAATTGCCGACCGTTTTTGGTTTCCTTCACAATATTATGCCAAAATCGATTTTACCAATATTACTGTAAACGGCATTTATCCCACCGGCGTTTCCTGGACTTATTTCCGCGAAATCGAACTAAACCCCGACATTCAAAAAAAATTCCGTTCCGATGTAGCCGTTGTATTGGACGAGAAAGCCATGAACAACCATAAGTTGCTTGACCAATGGCGAAAAGATTCGCTCGATGCCAAGGAACGCCGAACCTACGAATATATTGACAGTGTGGGGAAAGCCCACAAACTGGATGAACAAGTATTACGCTGGCAAAATTTGCTCAATTCCGTTTATCCTTTAAATAAGCACCTGGGTATCAGATTGGACAAAATCCTGAGTTACAACAACTACGAAAAAATCAGAGCCGGCATCGGCTTTCAAAGTATCGGTTTGTGGCGAAACCGATGGACCAACATGGTTTATGCTGCTTATGCCTTTGGTGACAAACGTTGGAAATATGGTGCGGAAAGCGCTTTGAAATTAGCTCCCAAGCATGATTTTATCCTTAAAATTTTCTATGATTTCGATGTAATTGAAAACAGCATGCCATATCCAACCACAAATAAAAAGTTTTTTGAATCCGGAACCCAATCCTATCGTCAAATCTCAGCCAACAACTTTGATTATCAAAAACGGATGGGGTCAGCTGTACAATTTCGCTTGCCATTTTATACTTCTCTTTCGGCCGGTTTCGATCAAATCAACAGGTCTACAGGTTATTGGATTGACCAATACCTGACTGAATCTGTACGCAATATCTGGCAAAATTTCTATGATTATTACCAAACAAGTATTCACCTCCGGTGGCAATTCCGTGAAAAATTTGTACAAACTCCAACGGGTCTTATGAGTCAGGGATCTACTTTCCCCGAATTGCACTTCCGCTGGCAAACCGGTTTTTTTCAATCATCTTTCAATCCTATGTTTGAAAAATACGAATGTTGGGTGAAATATAAAAAAACATGGAAATTCATGGGGGAAACCTTCTTATTTGCTCACGTCGGTCAAATCATAGGATCTATCCCCGAAACTTTCTTGTGGATGCCAGCTTACAATGGCTCCCGTTTTGGCCTTCAATCAGATTACTCCTTGGAAACCGTTCTGCCCAACGAGTTTTTGGCCGACCGCTTTGTTTTTGCCATGTTTAAACACCGCTTCAAAGACATTTTATGGAACACCAATAAATTCAATCCTCGTCTTGCCATCATTCAGAATTTTTACATGGGAGATCTTCGTTCGTCTTTTACCTTTTCAACACACACTTATAAAATCCCCTCAAAAGGAATTTTTGAATCGGGCCTGCTGATCGAACGAATCCTTAAACTCAACTTCAGCTCCATCGGCTTTGCAGGTTTCTATCGTTGGGGGTTTTATGCCCATTCAAACCGGAAAAACAATTTGTTTGGCAAGTTTCTTTTACAATTTGAATTTTGATATATTTTTGATCTAATTTCCAATTTTTAATAACCCCAATTTTTTGCCATTGATTTTTAAATAATACATGCCGGGTTTTATATCGTTTATGTTTTCCGGTTTGGCAGGATAAATTATACCGGATTTGATGAGCTTCCCTGAACTGTCATAAAGATCATAATTTGTGCTCTCGATTAGGTTTTTTATATAAAATTGTTCTTTTACAGGATTTGGATAGATGATATAATCTGTTTCATAGTTTTTAAATGTCAAACCGGAAGGTGAATCAAGAATTAATTTAAACGTATTTATGCTGTGCTTCAACAATGGAGCATTAAACTGCCCACCTGATGGCGGGTTAATCTCATTTAGTTTTGTGCAATTTAAATTCATTGTGTCGGAGGTAGCATAATGGAGTATCTTTTGACTCGATTTTGGGACATTGACCAATACATTAGTATAATCATTGGGAGAATCATTGATGATAACTACTACCAAAGTATCTGCATTGTCACTCAAATATGCCGATCCATATAAATTTGGATAATTTCCCGTCATTTCTACTCTAAAATATCCCGGATGTATAAAATTTACAAATTGTTTAAAGCCATAATACCGCTTTGGCACGATGACAGTGTTTCCATCCCATGCAACCAAACCGGAAGTTTTACCATTCACTACGGGTTCATAAAGTGTGTGCATCATAAACACCCGGGCATTGGCTTGTGTAAAACTTCTGTGTATCCATTTGGCTTGTTTGATTGCATCATAAATGCTAAAATCATTGGAATTGAATGTTGCTGCTTCTGTCACCCATATAGGTTTATTGTAACTTATTTGCTTCAATGTTTGCCAATCGGCTGTATTGTTTTCATCAAAATAATTATGAGTACCCAATATGTCGTAACTATTTCTTGTATAAACATCATTATTCAGGCCATTTAACGCAGAATCAACATAATAAATGGTGTTTTTCACAGATAAATCTCCAATATCAAACCAAATATTGGGGGTTACATAAGTTGTGTCGCTCACGGCTATACAATCAGGCGATATAATATCCACATGATGAAGCAACCCCAAATTCTCCAAACCGTCCAATCGTTGTCTCAATTTTTTCACAATCTGCTTGACCTGGTGTTTTGATGAAGTCAATGATTCATAATAAGTTTTTATACCCGGTTCGTTAAACGGGCTGATAGCATTTATTGTTATGCCGTATCTGTGTTTCATGCCTCTCAAAAAAGCCGACAAATATTCCGTAAATTCATCATACATATACCAAAGGATGGTGTCACCCCAATTAATGTTGTTGTTTGCCTTCTGCCATGCAGGTGCGGAATTGTTACTGCCTATGATATAATCAATTCTTCCGTTGCTCACAGTTTTTGCCCGTTGTATGGCATAAATGTCTTTTGTGGTATTCTCGTAATAGCTCCAATCCAATTGTGAAGTATCAAGATATGTGGCGCTTCCATTATCATTCACCGACTCTATCGATGGATGACACATGACTCTGATCATGTTAATGTGCAATTCATTAAAAACCAAATTTTCTATTGTGGTAATTATACTCTGCGATGATGTGTATAAATCCTTGCTGTGCCTTTTTAAACTCCCTCCAAAACCTTTTACAACTTGATATTTAACTGAAGTATCCACTTGAAAAACCACCTGACTTTTTATGGAGTGTATAACAAAGACAACAAAAATTATCACCGCCATGAAACGCAACTCTTTCATTATTAATAAAATTTCTATCAAAAATAATGAAAAAACCCATTCGATTCGTATAAAGAACATTCTCACACATCCTTCTTTTTCTTACATAAATTATTTATTTCCTTTCTCATTTCAAAATAACACGCCATTTCTTAAATTTACCAAATTCATCCGAATCTGCCATAATTTAGCGTTAACTTTATCGTTTGATAAAACAAAAAAAGTTATGCAGGCAAAAATTTTATGGGCAGATGACGAAATTGATCTTTTACGCCCTCACATCAAATTTCTGAATGAAAAGGGCTATAGCGTTGTTCCCGTCAAAAGTGGTGACGAAGCGTTGCAAAAGCTAAAAGAAGAAAAATTCGATCTGATTTTTCTTGATGAAAACATGCCGGGCATTTCCGGGATCTCTTCACTGCAAATCATTAAGGAAAATTATCCCTCACTGCCGGTTATCATGATAACCAAAAGCGAAGAAGAAAGTTTGATGGAACAAGCCATCGGTGGCAAGATATCCGATTTTATCATTAAACCTGTCAGTCCCCTGCAAATTCTTCCGGTCATCAAAAAACACCTTGAAAAAAAACGTATCATGGCCGAACAATCCCTGGCTTCTTACCGCCGGCAATTTATGGAAATTTCCATGCAACTCTCCCCACGTCTCGATTGGGACGAATGGCAAGACATCTACAAAAAACTCGTGTATTTTGAATTGGACATCGAAGAAAGCGGCCTCGACGAAATGAAAGAAATTTTTTATGCCCAAAAAAATGAAGCCAACAACGTTTTTTGCCGTTGGGTACAAAACAATTACCTTCAATGGATTAACGACCCCGATGATTCCACTCCCGTGCTTTCACACACTCTCTTTAGAAAAAAAATAATGCCTCTTTTGCCCGAAGACCGCCCGCTTTTTCTTATTATCATCGATAACTTGCGTTATGATCAATGGAAAGTGCTCGAACAAGAAGTCGGCCAATACTACTGGACCGAACAAGAAGACCTCTACTGCAGCATCCTACCCACAACCACCCAATATGCCCGCAATGCCCTTTTTGCCGGGCTTATGCCTTCCGAAATCGAAAAAATTTACCCTGACATTTGGGTCAATGACGATGATGATGCAGGCAAAAATATGCACGAACCCGAACTCTTTAAATCACAACTCAAACGTTATGGCATCGACCCCCGTATTGCTTACTACAAAGTGCTCAACCATAAATTTGGAGAAAAAACCGTATCGGAAGTTCCCAATATGATGAACAACCGCATCAATGTGATCATTTTCAACTTCATCGATATGTTATCCCACGCCGGCACCGATACTCAAATTGTTAAGGAACTTGCCAAAGATGCCTCTTCCTATCGATCGGTCGTTAAAAGCTGGTTTCTTAACTCGCCTCTCAAATCTTTGTTGATCTCGCTCAAAAACTACAATGTCCCCATCGTCATCACCACCGACCATGGTTCTGTTCAAATAAAACATCCGGTGCAAATCATCGGCGACAAAAATGTCAACACCAACCTTCGTTACAAACAAGGCAAAACCCTTACATACGACGAAAAAGAAGTTTATACTATCGACAAACCCGAAAAAGCTCATTTGCCAAAAATTCACATCAACCAAAAATTTGTCTTTGCCCTCAATCATGATTATTTTGTCTATCCCAACAACTACAACCATTTTGTCAAATACTACCAAGACACTTTCCAACACGGAGGCATTTCCATGGAAGAAATGATTATTCCCATCATTTACCTCGAGCCCAAAAACTAATTCTTTCGTCTTTATTTAGATTTTATTGCAGAAGTTGCCGGAACCTTCCATACCTCTCACATCCATTCATTTGTAAGAAACAAGCCATACAAAATTTATCGGCTGTTTTTCTTCATCGATTTCTTTACTTTCACTCCAATTTTTTCGCTTAATTTAGCCCTCAACTTTTTAAATTTTCATACTTTGCAATTTATTGCTTCCAATCCGCAACAGTTATCCGAGGTGGCCCGGAATATCCTGGCAGCTTTTCCCCATCAACGCATTTTTCTTTTTTTTGGTGAAATGGGTTCAGGCAAAACCACACTTATCAAAGCTTTTTGCCGCGCCTTAGGGGTGACTTCCTCTATGTCGAGCCCCACTTTTTCCATTATCAATGTCTATGATTCTGCATCGGGAGATCTCTATCATCTCGACCTTTACAGGTTAAAATCCCCCTCCGAACTTATCGATTTGGGCATAGAAGAGATTATTTCAAAAAATAATTTTATTTTCGTCGAATGGCCTGAGTTGATGATGGAAATTTTTCCGGACTTGACAGCTGCGGAAATACATATTTTCATTCAATCGGACCAACAACGAATGATTATAATAAGAGAAAGACCATGAAAGAAAAAGAAAATTTGATGAAAAAACTGGCGTTGGGCATGATGCCTCAACCCGAAATGTTGGCCGTAGAAACCAAAAAAGGAAAACTCTTTATCGGGATACCCAAAGAAATTTCTTTGCAAGAAAAAAGGATACCACTTACTCCGGGAGATGTCAAAGTATTGATAAACAATGGGCATGAAATCATTGTTGAATCCGGTGCCGGCAAAGGTGCCAATTACGACGACAGGGATTATTCCGAAGCAGGGGCACGCATTGCTTATTCTCCCGAGGAAGTTTACAAAGCCCATATCATCCTTAAAATTGAACCCCCTTCCATCGAAGAAATCGAAAAAATGCAATACAATCAGTTTCTTATCTCTGCCTTGCAAATTGCCATTCAACCCAAAGATTACCTCAAACGTCTGATGCAAAAAAAGATCACGGCTGTCGCTTTTGATTTTATCACCGACGACGAAGGCATTTTCCCCATCATCCGGGCTATGTCCGAAATTGCAGGCACCACGGCCATACATGTTGCTGCTGAGTTGCTCAGCAATATCAACGAGGGTCAGGGGCTCATGCTGGGGGGCATCTCCGGTATTCCCCCTGCAGAAGTAGTGATCATCGGTGCCGGCACTGTGGGAGAATATGCCGCAAGAGCAGCCCTGGGCGTTGGAGCTTCCGTGAAACTTTTCGACAACAATATTTACAAACTCCGCCGTTTACAAAACAATATAGGACAGCGTGTCTACACCTCTGTCATTCAACCTTCGGTGCTTCGCCAGGCCCTTACCAATGCCGATGTTGCCATTGGGGCACTGCGTACCGAAGCCGGTCGCAGTCCGATTGTCGTTACCGAAGAAATGGTCAAGGATATGAAAGCCGGTGCCGTCATCATCGACGTGAGCATAGACCAGGGCGGATGCTTCGAAACCAGCGAAGTGACGACCCACGAACATCCTACTTTCAGAAAATATGGTGTTATCCATTATTGTGTTCCCAACCTCGCCTCACGCGTGGCACGTACCTCGTCTACCGCTCTCAGCCATGTGCTCACTCCTATTCTCATCAACCTCGGCGAAAATGGTGGCGTGGAAGAAGGAGCCAAATTCAACTATGGTATCCGCAACGGCATCTATGTCTATAAAGGTATTTTGACCAATCGATATCTGGGAGAAAAATTTGGCCTGCCCTACAAAGATATTGACCTATTGTTGGCTGCAATCGAATGATGATGATGGAAGGTTTTTGGAGACGGTTGTTTTATTATCTCATCGGATTTTTCATAGGTTGTGTGCTGGTGTATGTGATGCTTTTCAAAGGACGCGACCGCCAGCCATGGTTGCCCGAAAACCGCATCAAATGGACCATTGGCCACACTCCGCTAATCATTTCCCCGAATACCCGCCATGCAGTGGACAGCTTACACCTCACTTCCGGACAACTAAAAAACATTCTGTCAAAAGGCGATGTCGTTTTCGGCAAAAGCCAACCTCATGCCAAACCTTATCCGGTATATTTCATCCGTTGCAGTCAGGACCACTACACCCTTGAGTCGTTGGTCAGTGTCAGCTATGACGATTCTGTCTCCACATTGATCCAAATCCATGTGATACCTCATCATTGAAATCA